>LUYR01000001.1 GCA_001603335.1 Rhodospirillales bacterium Alpha_05
GGATCGCCGCCGCGCCGCCGCGCACCGCGGCCTCCGCACCCGGCAGGATCGTCGGGTTCTTGAGCGTACCCGAGATATTGATCGGCGCGGGGATCGAGCCCACCGTCGGGTGCTTGCCCTCGGTGCGGATGCGATAGTCGATCGCCTCGGTTTTGAGGTTGATCGCGCCGTTGCCGTAGATGTTGTCGGACTCGGTGTCGATCACCGCCACCTTGGTGTCGAGCACGCCCGCTTTGAGCGGCATGTCGACCACCATGCAGCGCAGCGGACTGCGCGTGGGCAGGCCGAGGGCGTTGACCAGCGCGTTGCCGAATTGCAGCCCCGAAAGGCTGACCAGCAACGAACTCAAGTCGCCGCCGGTCATGATCAGGATCACCTCGCCGTCGCCGTTGCCGAGGAAGGTCGCCATCGAGTTGCCGGTGGCGTCGAGGCTGGCCTTGCCGCCGATCGTCCCCTCGCCCTCGAACACCTGGGTCGCCTTCATCAGGCGCGACAGCGAAAGATGGCGGAAGTCGATGTCGGCGCGCATCCGGGTGCGGTCGTCGGCCACCGGTTCGAGGTCGATGTCGGCCTCGATCCGGCCGTCGCCGACGCCCAAGGTGAGCGGCTTCACGGTGATCCGCCCGTCCTGGATCGTGAGGTCCGCACCGATGGAATCGAAGGGCATGTTCTTGCCCTTGATCTTCGCGCCGCGATATTTGAGGTCGACGTCGGCGGCGCGGATCTTCGGCATGTTGATCGGCTCATTGGGGAGCAGCTTGGGATCGGCCTTCGCCGCCGCGAACTCCTGCTTCTGCTCCTTGGTCTTCTGCACGATGGCGTCGCCCGGCTGCGCACCGATGAAGCCGCCCAGATCCTCGAGGTCGACGCTTTTCGACGCAAGGTCGGCGATGACGTGCGGGCGCTCCTTGCCCGGATCGACGGCGATGGTGCCTTCGAGGTCGCTGTTGCCGACCCTGCCCTTGAAGTCCTCGAAGCGGATCTTGCCGTCGGCATACGCGAGATCGCCGGTCACCTCGTAGGGCGGCGTCGCCGGAATCGGCACGCCGGTGAGCGGCATCAGCGCGGCCATGTCGGCCCCGGCGAAAGTCAGCTTCACGTCGATGCCCTTGAAGTGCAGCGGGTCCTGCACCGTGCCCACCAGGGTCACCTTGGTCGGGCCGTTGGCGAGGCGGAGGTCGATGGGATAGGGCTGGTTCTCCTCCTGCAACGCCAGCACCGCGCCGCCGATCAACCGCCCGGTGATCGGCTGCCCGGCATAGCGCCCCTTGGCGTCGACGACGATCTGCGGCTTGCCGGTCTTTTCGGCGGCGCGCGTCGCGATATCGAGGTCGAAGTCGGCCTTGAGCTTGGGGATCAGCACCTTGGCGTGACCGTCGGAAATCGAGAGGCTGCGGATTTCCGGCGGTTTGGCGTCGGGATCGGGCGGTGTGTCGGAGGTCGGGAACGTGTAGTTGTTCCGTCCGTCTTCGGTTGCGGCGACGTTGATCTCGGGCCGTTCGACGGCAATCTGCGGCAGGCTGACGACGTGGCGGCGGACGTAGGCGACGACGTCGAAATCGACGCTCAGGCGTCCGACCTTGGCAAACGGCGCGGTCTCCTGCCCCGGGAAATCCTCGGGATTGGCGACGACGATGTCGTCCAGCGTCACCCGCGTCACCCGGCCGAGGTCGACGTCGAGCGCCCCGATCGTCACCGGCCGCCCCGCCGCCGCGCTCGCGCGCGCCTCGATCAACGGGATGAACCACGCCCACGACCAGAACGCCACGACCAGCAGCAAGACCACGGCGACTCCGCCGACGATCTTGGTCCAGATGGGAATGTGCCGCGCGGCCATGTTCGGGGTGTCCCTCGGGTTGGATCTACAAGATGATTAATCCTCATGGCGTTGCATTGGTTCCGCCGCACGGGCGGCGGCGATTTGCCAGAACCCGGAACCTGTGGTAGAACTTACGGGCTAGTTTGGCAGCGTTCCTGACAGAATTCCGACAGTTGTCCCGACGGCGAAACGCTTCGCCGCGGGGCGTTTCCGCCGGGTTCGACAGCGTGGTGGAGGGTACGATGGGCATGTTCGATTGGCTGACCAAGCGCGGCGACCGGCAGGGCGAGAGCTTCGCCCAGATGGCCGAGCGCACCAGCACCAAACTCGACCCGGCGGAGGAGGGCATGGGCCCCGCCCTCGATCAGGCGATGCGCCGCTGCCTGATGTGCGGCCACGACGTCGAATGCCGCGACACCGAGCCCCACGCCGAAGCGCCCGAGTATTGCCCCAACGCGCCGTTCTTCGCCGCCCACGGCGGCAGTTGCAAGGGCTAGTCCACCGCCTCGACGGTGCGCGTGCGGCGCTCGTGGGCGTAGCGCGCCAGCGCGGCGAAGCGATAGAAGCCGTGGACGAACTTGCCGTAGGGGAACGACAGGAACAGCGCGAACACCAGCCCGAGGTGGAGCGCCAGCAGCGACCCCATCGCGGGGGTATCGCGTAACGCCAGCAGCAGCATCCCCGAGACCCCGCTCAAACACAGCATCCAGAGGAACGCCGCGCCCATGCCGGTGTTCGTCTGGATGTCCGCATCGCGCTTGGCGCGCTGGGCCAACAGCCCGAGCGGCCCGACGACGAGACCGATGCCGCCCAACGCCCCCAGGATCACCACCGGGTGCCAGAGCGGATACGGCGCCTGCATCCCCAATTCGTGGAACACCGTGGCGAGGCAGGTGGCGGCGAAGCAAAGGGCAAAACCGTAGAAGGTGAAGTGGTGGTAAAGCCGCCGCCGGTCGGTCTCTGGCCGCTCGCTGGCGTTCATGCACCCCATGCCGCCGCCGTCGAGGTATTTCAGGGTCGCGGCATCGCGGCAGGCCTGCCAGACCTCCGCCCAACCCACCGCCTGCGCCTCGGTACCACGCCAGAATTTCCGCACGCCGACACCGATTGCGGCGATGGCGTAGAGAAACACCGCGCCGAACAGCCCCGCCATCGCCCAATGCGGCATCATTCGATAGAACCCACCTGCGCCGCCCACCGGGGCGAACAGCGCGCCCGGCGCATTGGCGGCGACGAAGCCCGCGACGAACAGCGCCACCGACGCTGCTGCGGCGAACGTCACCCACAGGCCGTGCTTCGCGAACGCACCCGCGAACGCAGCGGGCCAAACGTTGCGGGCGTAGGTTTCGTCGCGCAGGGCGGCCATCGCCACCGGCACGTTGATCGCGAACTCGTGGGGCGGCGCGTATTGGCAATCGTAATAGCAGGCGCCGCAGTTGTGGCAGAGGTTGGCGAGGTAGTCGGCGTCGCCACCGTCGAAGGCGCGGCGCAGCTCCATCGCCGGGAACACCGCGCACAGCCCCTCGCAATAACGGCAGGCGTTGCACACCTGCATCTGCCGCACCACTTCCGCCTGCGCCGGGGTCAGGGTCTCAAGCTCGGACATGTGCCGCTCCCTCTCCCGCGATGCGGCCGAACACACCGCCGATGGTCATGCCGATCCCGGCGAGGTAGCCCTGGCCGAGGATGTTGCCCGCCATGATCTCCCCCGCCGCGAACAGGTTGGCGCAGCGCCGCCCGTCGGCGCGGATCATCCGCGCGGTCTCGTCCACCTTGACGCCGAGGTAGGTGAAGGTGATGCCGGGGCGGAGCGAATAGGCGTAGTAGGGCGGCGTGTCGATCGGGCGCGCCCAGTGGGATTTCGGCGGCGTCAGGCCCTCGGTGCGGCAGTCGTCGTGGACGGTGTGGTCGAAGCTGCCGGGAATGCAGGCGGCGTTGAACGCCGCGATGGTGTCGGCGACCGCCGCCGGGTCGAGGCCGATCTTCGTCGCGAGCTCGGGGATGCTCCCCGCCACCACCGGCGGGAACACCGAGGGCATGAACAGGCGGATCGCCTTTTCGTCGATGATCACGTGGCCGATCTGGCCCGGTTGCGCCGCCACCAGCCGCCCCCAGATCGCATATCGCTTCGGCCAGAAGTCCTCGCCCTCGTCGTAGAAGCGTTGGCCTTCCGCATTCAGGACCACGCCGAAGGGCACGCAGTCGAGCCGCGTCACGATGCCGCCGTCGAACTTCGGCGCGCGGCCGTCGATGGCGACCGCATGGCATTGGTTGGGCTCGCCCACCGCCGCGATGCCCTTGTCGAGCAGCAACCGCAGCGCCTCGCCGCGATTGTAGGGCGTGCCCCGGATCAAAAAGTTCTGCGCCGCCGGACCCCAGGCCTGGGTCAGCCACTCGATATTGGCTTCGAAGCCGCCGGAAGCGACCACCAGAGCGTCGGCAGGGATCTCGCGCCGCACCCCGCCGCTCTCGGCGGTGCCGCTGACGAAGCGGTCGCCGTCGAGGACGATGTCGACGAGCTGGGTGTCGTAATGGATCGCGACTCCCAGGTCTTCGGCGGTGCGGTAGAGCGCGTTGAGCATCGAGCGCCCACCACCCAGGAAGAACGCATTGGTGCGGCCGAGCGAAAGCGTGCCGCCGAGCGACGGCTGGAAGCGCACCCCCTGCGCCCAGAGGAAGTCCCAAAGCTCGGCGGAGCGTTCCAGGGTCATCCGCGCCAGGGGTTCGTCGGTGACGCCCTTGGTGACGCGCATCAGGTCGTCCATGAACTCGGCGACCGGATAAGGCCCGGTGAGGATGCCGTTGCCCGCGGTGTGGGAGACCCGCATGTTGCGGGTGTGGCGGGTGTTGCCGCCGCGGTAGAACTTCGGCGCGCGCTCGAGCACGGTCACCCGC
>LUYR01000002.1 GCA_001603335.1 Rhodospirillales bacterium Alpha_05
CGGCATCGCATTACCGCTACCGTGGGCCAACCGGGGAAAATACCGCGCCGCCGAACGCGAAGCCACCTCACTCCGTCGCGCGGCGGAGGCCGACGCCGCCGTCCTCCGATCACGCACCGCCGAGGAGGTCCGCATGGCGTGGAACCGGCTGGAGGCGGCCAAAAATCTGGTCGTCTTGCACCAAGGCACGCTCCTCCCGCTGGCCGAGCGCGCGCAGTCCGCCGCGCTCGCCGGCGTGGCCGATGGCCGCACCGGCATCGTCGAACTGCTGATGGCACAGAAAAACCTCCGCGAAGCGCACACCGCCGCCACCGCCGCCCGGCTCGACCAGATCCAGGCGCTCGCCGATCTGGCCGCGCTCACCGGACAAAACACGTTTTAACATGTCCTCCCGCTCGATCCTTATTTTCTGCCTCATCGCCGCATTGGCTTCCTCCGCAGGCTGGTGGGTCGGCCACCGTGCCCACAAGTCTGCGCCCGCCGCCGCCACCGCGCGCAAGGTGCTCTACTACCAGAGCCCGATGCACCCGTGGATCAAATCCGACCAGCCTGGGCAGTGCACCATCTGCGGCATGACGCTCGTGCCGGTTTACGAGGGCGAAACCGGATTTTCGGCGCAAGCCGGGCTCGTGGAGCTCTCGCCCTCGGCCCTGAGCGTCATCGGCGTGCAAACCGCCGAAGTGCGCCGCCAGCCGCTCGCACGCACCCTGACCGTCTCGGGCACCATCGAAGACGACGACACCCGCCATCGCCTCCTCGTCGCGCGTGCGGCGGGCCGCGTGGAAAAGCTTTTCGTCAACCACCTAGGCGCCGAGGTCCGCGCCGGTCAGCCGCTCCTCACGTTGTACAGCCCCACGCTGCTCACCGCGCAGCGCGAGTTTCTGGAGATCGTGCGCGGCGGCACCTACACGGCGGATGCGCTGCCGGCCGCACGCGCGCGCCTCTTGCAGGCCGGCCTCGATGAAAAAGCCATCGACGCCCTCGTCGCCAGAGGCGAACCCGAACCGCTCACCACGCTGGTCGCGCCCTACGACGGCACAGTCGTCACGCGCGACGTGTACGAGGGGCAGCAGGTCGAGCTCGGCGCACGGCTCTTCGAGATCGCGGACTTCTCCACGATGTGGTTCCAGTTCGAAGCCTACGAACAAGACCTGCCCTGGCTGCGCATCGGCCAGACGGTGACCGTCACCACCAAGGCCGCTCCCGGCAAAACGTTCGCCGCACCGATCCGCTTCATCGACCCGAATCTCGACCCGGCCAACCGTTTCGCCCGCGTGCGTGTGGAGTTGCCCAATCCAGCGGTGGGGCCGGACGCGCGGCGCGAACTGCCGCATCGCGTCTATGCCGAAGGGCACGTGCAACTCGACGCGCCCGAGGCGTTGGCCGCGCCTCGCAGCGCCGTGCTGCGCACAGGCGCGGGCAACACCGTTTACGTCGAACGCGCCACCGGCAGCTACGAAGCCCGGACGGTGCGCCTCGGCCGCGCGGGCGACAGCTTGCTCGAAGTGCTCGACGGCCTGCGCGCTGGAGAAAAAGTCGTCACGCAGGGCGCCCTGCTGATCGACGCCCAGGCCGCCCTGAGCTACTCCGCCACCTCGGATGCGCCCCAAACCACCGAGCCGAAACCGGCTGCCGACAACGACGTCGCGCTGTCCACGCTCGCGGAGCAAGCGGCCGCCGCCGCCCGTGCGCTGGCCGACGACGATCTGGCCAAGTTCCAGGCGTTGCTCCCCGCCCTGCGCGCCGCATCCAAACCGTTTCCCGAGCTTCCGCCACTGAGCGACGCCGCGAGCCTCGACGCGGCGCGGCAAAACTTCGCCCCCTGGAGCACCGCCGTCGCCGATTTGGTGCGCCCGCACGCCACGCATCTCGGCTGGCATGTGATCCAGTGCCCCATGGTGCCCGGACGCAAAGAGAGCCGCTGGCTCCAGCGCGAGAAGATCGTGCAGAATCCGTTCTTCGGCTCCGCGATGCCGGACTGCGGCGAAGTCGTCGAATAAGCGGAGGCCACCATGATCGACGCACTCATCGCCTGGTCGCTGCGCAACCGGTTCCTCGTGCTCAGCGCCACCTTGCTGCTCTTCGGCTGGGGCTGGTTCGCCGTGCACCGTGTCCCCATCGACGCCATCCCCGACCTGAGCGAAAATCAGGTCATCGTGTTTGCCGACTGGGAGGGCCGCAGCCCGCAGGAAGTCGAGGATCAGGTCACCCATCC
>LUYR01000003.1 GCA_001603335.1 Rhodospirillales bacterium Alpha_05
CGGCAGCCAGCCCTTGTTGACCAGGGCGAGGCGGATCCGCCCGCCGGTGACCGACGCGACGCCTTCGAGCATCGGGTGATCGGTGGTGACGCGGCGTACGCCGCCGACACCGAGCACGTCGCCCATCGCCCGCTGCGCGATCGCCTGCGGCTTGACCCGCCAATCCCGCGCGAACAGCCCTTTCGCCCGAAGCTGGCCGGAATCGAGGGTGCTGAAGTAGTCGAGCAGCTTGACTTCGCCGGTGTTGGCGACGTTGGCGATCACCGACGCCCACCACACCCCCGCCTCCGTACCGTCGAACAGCGCGTCGTCGGAAAAGCCGCCGATGCGGTTGGTCGCGCCGATGACGATGTCTTGGAAGCGGCCGTCGGTGTCGTGGTCGTGGATGATCTTCACCGTCTTCGCCACCGCGGCGGCGTAGAGGTCGGTATCCTCGACGTCGCGGACGCGGTAGAGGTTCCAGACGATGGTGTCGACGTCGCGGTCGTAGCGGTCGATCACCCCTTCGATCCACGGCCAGTCGATGATCTCGGGGGATTCGCCCGAGCCGAGCGCGGGCGCGGCGAGGTCGAGCTTGTCCATTGGCACGTCCGCCGCCTTCAGCCCCTCGATGAAGCCGCCGAGGGCGGTGAGGTAATCATCCAGCCGGTATTCGAGGTTGGGTTCGTTCATCACCTGGAGAGTGAAGCTCTCCCACGGGCGCTTGGCTGCCGCCAGCACTGCGGCCACCCACTTTCCGGCGCGGACGAAACCATCGTGCGCGCCGAGCTTCATCGTCGGCGCGTCGAGGCTGCGGAGAATCACCAGCGAATGCACGCCGGGTCGCGGCACCAGCCGCTCCATGTGGTCGAAGCCGCCCGGCCCCTGGTGCAGGTAGATCTGATCGCCGCGTACGCCGTAGCTCAGGATCTTGGCCTCGTACGGGTTTCCCGGCGGGCCGAGATGCCCCACCGCGCCCAGCACCGGCGGAACGATCGCCTGGTCGGTGAGGGTCACTTTCGCCGTCACCGGCTCCGGCTCCCTCGGCGGAAAGAGCTCCTCGGCGGTCACCGCGAAGCGATTGGGGATGCCGTCGAGCCAGACCCCGGCATCCGCCCCGGTCAGCGCGAGGCTCCAGATTCCGGCGGGCGGCTGGGTGTAGGTGTGACCGGCGGGGCTGAGTTCGGCGATGTCGGCGTCGGGCGTCGCCGACGAGAGCGGCTGGCCGCTCTGGTCGAGGCCGAGCGCACCCAGGCGGTCGAGCAGTTGGCGGCGGCTGAAGCCCGGCTTGCGCACGGTTTCGGTGCTGCCGTCCGGGGCGCGCACCACCGCGAGAACGTCCTCGCCGCGCAGGCCGATACGGTTGTCGACGCGCACGCTGAATTTTGCGGTGCCTTCCGGCACGCGGAAATAGACCTTGGCGCCACCCGGGGCCTGCACCGAGGTTTCGTGCGCCAGCGGCTCGACCTCGACGCGCGCGCCCGCCACCCGCACCTCGGCGACGTAGCTGCGCTTGAGGTGCAGCATGTGGACGCCGTTGGCCGCGAGCGCGAGTTTGGTCTCGGTGGTGCGCTCGCGCGAAATCTCGAGTTCCTTCTCCAGCCGTCCGTCGGGCGCGTAGAGCCGCACCGGCTCGGACCAGCCGTAAGCGGGCCTGAGAGAAACCGAAAGCTCCGCTCCCGGCGCATCCACCGCGATCCAGACCTTGCCGCCGCGCAGTCCGGCGAGGCGGGTTTCCGCCCATGCCGGCGCGGCGAAGAGGCCGAGGATCAGGAGCGCGACAAGCGCCGGTCGGAGCAGCCGGAATTCACCCATGAACCACCGCCTCCGACGCAGCGACCACCGGCGCTTCGGCCTCGCCGTCCGCGGATTTGTCGCGGTTGCGCTGCTTGATCAGCGGCACGGTCCGGTTCGAGGCCCAACTGAGGACCGGCCTGCCGAACACCCGCAGAACGTCAACCCCGGTGAGGGCGTCGAACGACCCGAGGAAGGTATGGAACATCAATGATTTGCGGTTTGTGACGTTGACCAGATTGTCGCACCGCACGACGCCGCGCGTCTCGTAGTGGGCCATGACCTGCCAGATCGCGTGATGCGCCGCCAGGCCGAAGCGCTTGTCCTTCGCGACCAGGAAGTCGAGCGAGAACATGTGGTTCTTCGGCACCCGAATGAGACGTCGGATATCTTTTTCGTAGTAGTCGTCGAGAGCGAACCAGATGAAGCCGATCAGGGTTTCGCCGACGAAGATCAGCCAACCTTCGAGGCTGGGAATCGCGAAGCGTTCGTGGAAGACCTTGTCGCGGTCTGGGAACGAGGCGAGCACCTGCGGCATGTCCTCCGGCGTCAGGCGGCGGATCGACACGTTCTTGTAGGGGCTCGCGGCGTCTGCCTGGCGGCTGTAGATATCGATCACGATCAGGGCGAACCGGTCGATACCGAACACCCGCTTGGTGATGTGGGCCTTGAGGCGATCGAGAATGTTCGACACCGTCATCGTCTTGCGTTGCGACATTGTCTTCTCCTTTCTCTCAAGATGGTGCGCACGCGGCCGCGTCACCCCGACGACGCCCTGCGCCGAACCGCGTTCCGAATTCCGCCGCCCAGCTGCGGGCGGCG
>LUYR01000004.1 GCA_001603335.1 Rhodospirillales bacterium Alpha_05
TTCGTCGGCATCGACCTCGTCGCGATGTGCGCCAACGACCTCGTCGTCCAGGGCGCCGAGCCGCTCCTGTTCCTCGACTACTTCGCCACCGGCCACCTCTCGGTCGAAGCCGGACGGGCCATCGTCGCGGGCATTGCCGACGGCTGCCGCCAGTCCGGCTGCGCCCTGATCGGCGGCGAAACCGCCGAAATGCCGGGCATGTACGCCGACGGCGACTACGACCTCGCGGGCTTCTGCGTCGGGGCGGTCGAGCGCGAAAACGTGATCACCGGCCGCGACATCCAGGCGGGCGACACCATCCTCGGCCTCGCCTCCCACGGCGTCCACTCCAACGGCTTCTCCCTGGTGCGCCGCATCGCCGAAACCGCCGGCCTCACCTGGGCCGACAAGGCGCCGTTCGCCGAAGGCAAAAGCCTGGGCGAAGCTCTGCTCACGCCGACGCGGATCTACGTCAAAAGCTGCCTCGCCGCGATCAAGGCGGGCGGGGTCAAAGGCTTCGCCCACATCACCGGCGGCGGCATGACCGAAAACGTGCCGCGCGTGCTGCCCAAGGGCCTGCATGCGATCATCGACGGCCGCACCTTCCCGGTGCCCCCGGTGTTCGCCTGGCTCGCCGACGCGGGCCGCGTCGCCACGCCCGAAATGCTCCGCACCTTCAACTGCGGCATCGGCATGGTGGTGGTGGTCGACCCTGCCAAGGCCGCCGACGCCGCCCAGGCTCTCGAAGCCGCGGGCGAGACCGTGTTCGCTATCGGCACGATCCAGGCGGGCGACGAAAAGCCCACCTGCCGCGTCGAAAACTACGACCCGCACCGCACGAAGGCGGAGCAATGAGCCAAAAGCGTTTGCGACTCGGAGTCCTGATTTCCGGGCGCGGCAGCAACCTGCAAGCGTTGATCGACGCCAGCGCGACCTCCGCCTTCCCGGCGGAGATCGCGCTGGTGGTCTCCAACGTCGCCAACGCCGAAGGCCTCGACCGCGCCCACAAGGCCGGGCTCGAAACCACCGTCATCGACCACAAGCGCTTCCTCGGCCGCACGCCGTTCGAGGACGCGATCACCGCCGCGCTCGAAGCCGAAGCCGTCGACCTCGTCTGCCTCGCAGGCTTTATGCGCCTGCTTACCCCCGGCTTCGTCACCCACTGGCACGACCGGATGATCAACATCCACCCGTCGCTGCTGCCCGCCTACCGCGGCCTCAATACCCACGAACGCGCGATCAATGACGGCGTCCGCTTCACCGGCTGCACCGTCCACTACGTCCGCCCGGATTGCGACGCCGGACCGATCATCGCCCAGGCCGCCGTGCCCGTCGCCCCCGACGATACCCCCGAAACCCTCGCCAAACGCGTCCTGCTCTCCGAACACCAAATCTACCCGGAAGCCGTCCGCCTGATCGCCGAAGGCCGTACCCGTATCGTCAACGAACGCGTCCTCGTCTCGGGCACCGCCCTGCCGCCGAGCACGATCAATCCGAAGGTTTAAAAGAGTAAGAGGAAAAGGTCGGGCTCTGCCCGAACCCGCACAGGGCCTTGGGCCCTGTGTACCCGTTACTTTTTGTTCGCCGCGAAGCGGCTATCATCCGTCACGCCGCGTGATGGTTGATTGCGCTGACGCGCGAAAAACCAGGTTATGGGGTCTGGGGCCCGAGGCCCCAGCGGGCCTGGGTACAGCCCAGACCTTCTCCCCACCCCGAAACGACAAACGGCCCGGAAGCATCCGGGCCGTTTTCGTATTCCAGAAGGGGTCGTTGGCGATTAGCCGACGATTTCGACCTTCGAGAAGAAGAACGCGATTTCCTCGGCGGCGGTTTCGGCGGCATCGGAGCCGTGGACCGAGTTCGCTTCGATGGATTCGGCGAAGTCCGCGCGGATGGTGCCCGGGGCCGCGTTGGCCGGGTTGGTGGCGCCCATGATTTCGCGGTTACGCGCGACGGCGTTTTCGCCTTCCAGGACCTGGACGACGACCGGGCCGGAGATCATGAACTCGACGAGTTCGCCGAAGAAGGCGCGCTCACGGTGGACGCCGTAGAAGCCTTCGGCCTGCTCGCGGGTCATGTGGATACGCTTCTGCGCGACGATGCGCAGACCGGCTTCCTCGAAGCGGGCGCAGATCTTGCCGACGAGGTTGCGGCGCGTGGCGTCCGGCTTGACGATAGACAACGTGCGTTCAACGCCCATCATGAAGTTCCTTTGTGTGTATACAGGGGACCGGGGCCCCAGGAGGGGCCACACCGGTGCGTCCGGGAATGCGCCGCACGCACCGCCCAGACTGGCCGCTTTACATACCCGCATCACCGGCCGAACGCAACCGCCAGAATGTGCATTTAATCACAGCAATTGCGCTTTTCCTCGGCACCCGGCGCAGGCCTTGGCCGGGCCCGGCGCTTATGGTATCACCGCCGCCATGCTGCACATCAATGATCTTGGGTATCGTATCGGTCCGCGCGTTCTCATCGAGGGCGCGACGGTGCATATCGCCGCGGGCCAGCGCGTTGGTTTGGTTGGGCGCAACGGCTCGGGCAAGACCACGCTGTTCCGCCTGATCCGGGGCGAGGCGCAGCCTTCGGGCGGCAGTATCACGCTCCGGCCACGGATTCGCATGGGCTGGGTGTCGCAGGACATCCCCGATGGCGACACCAGCCTGATCGACTGGGTGCTGAACGCGGATTTGGAGCGCAAGGCGCTGCTGGAGGAGTTGGCGGTGCGCGAGGCGACCCACGCCGCCGCCGACGGCATGCGAATCGCCGAGATCCACGAGCGCCTGCTTGCCATCGACGCCCATTCCGCCCCTGCCCGCGCCGCCGGGATTTTGACCGGCCTCGGCTTCCCCGCCGAGCAGCACGACGCGCCGGTGAGCCAGTTCTCCGGCGGCTGGCGGATGCGCGTGGCCTTGGCCGCCGCGCTGTTCCCCAAGCCGGATTTGCTGCTCCTCGACGAGCCGACCAACCACCTCGACCTCGAAGCGACGCTCTGGCTGCAGAACCACCTCGCGGTCTATCCCGGCACGATGATCCTGATCAGCCACGACCGCGATCTGTTGAACACCGTGCCCGACCGCATCGTCCATCTGGAGAACAAGCGCCTCGTCGCCTACGCGGGCAACTACGACACCTTCGAGAAGACGCGGCGGATGAAGATGGACCTCGCCGCCAAGGCGCTCGGCAAGCAGCTCGAGCAGCGGCGCAAGATCCAGGGCTTCATCGACCGCTTCCGCGCCAAGGCGACCAAGGCGCGTCAGGCGCAGAGCCGGATCAAGCTCTTGGAAAAGATGGAAGTTCCGGTGCCGATCGTCGAGGAGCACGCGATCGCCTTCGACTTCCCCGATCCCGAGCCGTTGTCGCCGCCGCTGATCACCATCGAGGGCGGCGTCGCGGGCTACGACGGCAAGCCGGTGCTGCGCAACCTCAACCTCCGCATCGACACCGACGACCGGATCTGCCTCCTGGGCGCGAACGGCAACGGCAAGTCGACGCTGGCGAAGATCCTCTCCGACCGCCTGGGCCTGATCGACGGCGCGATGCGCCGCTCGCAGAAGATGAAGATCGGCTACTTCGCCCAGCATCAGGCCGACGAGTTGAACCTCTCCGCCACGCCGCTCGAGCACATGGCGGAAAAGATGCCGATGGCGACCGAAACCAAAGTGCGCTCGCACTTGGGCCGTTTCGGCTTCAGCCAGCAGTTGGCGGACAGCAAGGTCTCGACGCTTTCGGGCGGCGAGAAGGCACGGCTTCTGTTCGCGCTGATGACCCGCGAAGCGCCGCACGTGCTGATCCTCGACGAACCCACCAACCACCTCGACATCGATTCCCGCGAGGCGCTGGTCTCGGCGCTCAACGCCTACGACGGCGCAGTGATTCTGATCAGCCACGATACCCACCTCGTCGAAATGGTCGCGGACCGGCTCTGGCGCGTCGGCGACGGCACCTGCTCCCCGTTCGAGGGTGACCTGACCGACTACCGCAAGGCGCTGCTCGAAGAACGCCGCGCCGCCGCCCGCGAAACCCGCGACGCCGACGCAAGCCCGCGCGAAACCGGCTCGGACAAAAAGGAAGACCGCCGCGTCAAGGCGGAGAAGCGCGCCGCGCTCGCGCCCTTGAAAAAGCGCGTCGCCGAAGCGGAAAAGGCCCTCGACCGCCTCACCGCCGCCGCCGCCGAGATCGAGAACAAGCTCGCCGACCCCAAGCTCTACGAGCGCGAGGGCGGTGCCCAGGTGGTGGCGCTGCAAAAGGACCTGGGCGCGGTCAACGCCAAGATCGCCGACGCCGAAACCGCGTGGATGCAGGCGGTCGAGGAGTACGAATCCGCAGAGGCCGAGCAGGACTGACCTTTTTCTCCGCGCACCGGCAACCCATCTCGAAACCTCCACCCGTCACGGAGTCTCCCCGGTGCCGCAGAATCCCCCCGCCCCGATCGCGCCCGTCACCCTGACCGGCCGCCATGTCGAACTCGTGCCGCTGTCCATGGACCACCTCGACGGCCTCACCGCCGCCGTCGCCGACGGCGAACTCTGGAAGCTCTGGTACACCAACGTCGCCGAGCCCGACGGCATGCGGGCCGAAATCGCGCGCCGCCTCGCCCTTCAGGACGCCGGGTCGATGCTGCCCTTCACCGTGATCGCCCCCGGCGGCACCATCGTCGGCATGACCACCTACATGGGCATCGACGCCGCCACGCCGCGCGTCGAAATCGGCTCGACCTGGTACGCCAAAAGCGTCCATCGCACCGGCCTCAACACCGAAGCCAAGCTCCTCCTCCTCGGCCACGCCTTCGACACGCTCGGCTGCGCCGCCGTCGAAATCCGAACCCACGCCCTCAACCACCAAAGCCGCCGCGCCATCGAACGCCTCGGCGCGAAACTCGACGGCATCCTCCGCTCCCATACCCGCACCAAAAACGGCCTGCTGCGCGATACCTGCGTTTACAGCATCACCGCCACCGAGTGGCCCGCCGTGGAATGCAATTTGCGCTGGCAGCTGGAAAAGCACGGGTAAGGGGAAGGTCCGGGCTCTGCCCGGGCCCGCGAGGGGAATCAGTCCCCTCGCGGGGTTCAGGGGCAGCGCCCCTGGCCCGACTTACGCCGAGACCGACCGCACCACCGGGTCGAGGTGGACGAGTTCGTCGAAGCCGCGACGCCAGCCGAGGCCGGCGAGCAGGCCCGCGGCGAAGGTGATCGAGAGGGGGAAGAGGAGGATGCCGAGGATGCGTCCGCCGCTGCTCAGGGACTTGAACTTCGTCCAGGCATTGCGGCGGAGCTTGAGGATCGTGCCGTCGCGATCGACGACGCGGAAGCCGTAGGTGGCGGCGAGGTCGCGGATGCCGGGATCGTCGCAACCCGCGGGGCCGAAGAGTTTGCGGCTGCGGATTTCGGCGACGAGGCGGGCGACGTCGGGGCTGGCGGGCATGGTGCGGCGGTCGGGGAAATAGCGGATCGCCATGCCGACGCCGACACAGAACATCACCGCGAGACTCAGGAACACCGCCGTAATCATCGAACCACCTCTTGCACCCACGCCTTACGCATTAGCCGAAAAACCGGCCTTGGTCATCAGCGCATAGAACTCGCGCAGACGCCGATCGCGATCGGAGACGTCGGTGGAGCCTTCCGCGAACGCCTCGACGAAGTCCGGACGCTTGAGGTGGTCGCGGATGCGGTCGCGTGCAAGGGCGGTGGCCTTGCCTTCGGTGAGGGTGCCGGAGAGGACGAAGTTGATCAGCCAGGTGGCGCGCGCGGCGAGCGGCAGGTCGGCGCGATCCATGCGTTCGATGACGCGGTTCTCGACCAGGTATTCGGCGGAGAGTTCGTCGAGGCGCTCGGCGAGCGGTTGCGCCGCCTTGGCCGGGTACTGCGCGACGATCCAGCGCGAAAGTCCGGCGGCGGCGAGCAGCGGCGCGAGCGGGTCGCGGGCGTCGACGGCGAGCGGCGTCACCGATTCGAGCGTGCCGAGAAGCGCGCGCAGCGTCTCGAACGCGGCGACCCGGACTTCCGGCTCGCGCTTGAGCGGCGCGTCGAGCGCCCGCAGCATCGCGATCCGGCGCGCCGGACCTTCGAGGGCGATCATCAGGTGGTCGAGGG
>LUYR01000005.1 GCA_001603335.1 Rhodospirillales bacterium Alpha_05
ACCCTCGGCAAACAGGATCGCTCCCAGCACGAGAAACGCCGTGCCGCGCGCCGCCAGATTTTCGAACAGGTCGAAGTAGCGGGCAAACACCAGCACCGCGAGCACCAGCGAGCCGAGGATCGTCGGCCGCAAGCGCCCATCGCGGCAGCCGCGCATCATCCACGCGGCGGCGACGCCGAGCACCACCAGATCAAACGCATAGGTGGCCAGCTCGTAACTGCTCCACAGGCCCACCAGCGAAAGTCCGAGGCTGTAGAAAATCGTGATCGGGCACAGCCAGTCCTCGAGCGCCACCTCGCGCGGGCGCCCCTGCCAACGCCCGACCAGGAGCCACACCCAACCGGCCAGCGCGCCCACCGGCAGGCCCCAGCGGTACAGCCAGACGCTCCACGCCGCATCCACCGGCATCGACCACTCCAGGATGTACCGGGCCGAGTGTTCGAACGTCATGATGTACGCGCAGAGCAGGAAACCCGTGTAGCCGAAAAACGCCGCGACCTTGCCAAAGGCGCGATCCCTCCGCTCCGGCTCCATCAACCGCCACCCGGAGAGCAGCGCCACCGACAGCGACAACGCCGCGAAATAAACCCCCGATCCGTCGCCCCAGTAGCCCGCGTGGCTGAGGATCAGCACATAGAGCGCGGCGAGCACGACCGACAGAAGCACGGCGGAGCATTTCCGCCAGGCGAGCGTCCCGACCCCGAGCGCGATCAACAGCCACGCGCCATCGATCGAGTTGTGAAAATCGAAAACCTCCGAACAGCCCCAACACGTGAGCACGACGGCGGCGACCATCGCCTGCGGGATCGAGTCCATCGCCCACGCCATCGCGAGCGCGCCCAGCCCCCAGTAGAGGAAGCCGTTGGGGTAATGCTCGTCGATGTTGTACACTTGGGCGACCAGCCAGATGCCCGCGCCGTAAAGCATGGTGCCCAGCAACGCCACCGCCTCACCCACCAGCGGGCGCCAGCCGTCGAGCTGGCGCAGCCGCGCCGCCCCCGCATGCGCCCCGATCACGGAACCGAAAATCAACGCGAGTTTCACCACCTTCGGAATCTCGGCCCAGTTGTGCGCGAGCATCAGGATCACGCCGAGGCCGAGCACCACCGCGCCCAGCCCGGAGAAAACCAGCAAGCCCCACGGCGTGCGGTTGACCGGCTCGGCGTACAAGGCGCGGATCTGCCCCGCCTGCTCGGCGGTGATGAGCCGGGCCTGCGTCCAGCGTTCGGTTTCGGAAAACAGCCAGCGATGATTCGGGCTCATGTGGGGTTGGGGGTGGCGCGCCCATCAAACCGCGCGGCGCCACCGGCGCAAGCCGGCGATGGCAGGCCGTTTGTCAAACAAACAGCAAAACGCCCGCCTCAGACCGGCAGGCGACCCGGAAGTCTCGCGCGGCGATGCACGCAGCGGCGCGGCGCACGCAGTTATGAACAGATATTTTCGCGATAAGCTCACCCGAAAACCGCGCCCTGCCGCCGGCAGCCGGGCGCAAAAAAGCCGTCGCCGGTGAAGGCGACGGCGGAAAGAGTCGCGGGGCCGTTTACGGCTGCATGACGGGCTTGCCGTAGTTGGAAGCCACCTGGTTTTTCTCGTCCACCAGCACGACGCGCGAGTGGTGTTGCGGGACC
>LUYR01000006.1 GCA_001603335.1 Rhodospirillales bacterium Alpha_05
ACCTCGGCGAGAACCGGGGCGGGCAGCACGCCGTCGGTGAAGCGCGCGAGCGCCGCGGCCACGCCCTCTTCGGCGAGCACGGCCTGCATCTCGACCGCCTGGGGGTCCTCGTCGTTGCGGTAGCCGAGGGCGGCGACCACGCCTTGCACGAGGTTGGCGTGCGGCAGGCGGTATTCGAGGGTGCCGAGCAGCGGGCGGATCAGGCGGTCGGCCTTGCCGAGCTTGCGCAAGGGTTCGCGCCCCACCCGCCGGACGTCATCCTGGATATGGGGATTGGCGAAGCGGGCGAGAATTTTCTCGATGTAGGCGGCGTGCGCCAAGGGATCGAAGCCGTAGCGGCGGATCAGCACCGCGCCGCTCTCCTCCATCGCGCCCTTGACCACATTGCGGATCGCGGCGACGCCGATCGCCTCGCGGATCGTCGCGACGCCGTCGCGGAAGCCGAGATAGGCGGTGATCGCGTGGCCGGTGTTGAGGGTGAAGAGCTTGCGCTCGACGAACGCCATCAGGTCGTCGGTGAGCTCCATGCCGGGAATCGCATGCTCCCAGCCCTTGAGCTGGGTGCGGTCGACGATCCACTCGGAGAACTCCTCGACGGTGACGCTGAGCGGATCGTCGGGGCTGGGCGGCGCGGGCGGCACGATACGGTCGACGGCGCTGTCGGCGAAGCCGACGTGGGCATCCGCCCAGGCCGCGAGATCGGGGGGCAGGCTCGCGAGCACCGCGTCCTTGAGCTGGGTGGTGCCGCGAATGGTGTTTTCGCACGCGATCACGTTGAGCGGCACGCTCACCCCCGCGTGGAAGCGCCGCGCGATGGCGCGGGCGATCGTCGGGGCGATGCGCGGCAGCACCGAGGGCCCGACGGCGGTGGTGACGAGATCGGCGTCGACGATCCGGTCGACGACCTCGCCGCCGATCGACAGCACCGCGTCAACGTTGGTCACCAGTTCGCGCCGCGCCGTCGCGCCGACGACGTCGACGTGATACTGGCGGCGCGCCGCGATCTCTGCGACGAGCCCGGCGGCGACGTCGGCGAAGGTGACGTTCCAACCGGCGTCGGCGAGGATCTTGCCGATGAAGCCCCGGCCGATGTTCCCCGCTCCGAAGTGGACGGCGTACATGGGTCTCTCCCGGATGAGTGTGCTGTGGGAGACCCCCGCGACGCGGGGGTCCCTTGGGCTTTTGCGGGAACTCAGTGGGCGGCGGGCGGCGTGCCCGCGGCGAGTTCCAGGATGCGCAGGATGTCGGTGGCGCTGGTGGTGTGCGACAGGTGCTCCATCACCTTCGGCTTCTCGAGCACGCTCGCGAGCGCCGAAATGATGGTGAGGTGCTCGTCGCCCTGGGCGGCAAGCCCGATCACCAGATGCGCGACGTTCTCCTTGTCGCCGCCGAACCACACCCCTTCGGGGTACTGGCAGACCACGATGCCGGTCTTGATCACCTCGCCGCGCGCCTCGTTGGTGCCGTGCGGCATCGCGAGCCCCTGGCCCAGGTAGGTCGAGACCACCTTCTCGCGCGCCAGCATCGCCTCGACGTAGGCCGGACGGATGCACCCGGCTTCGAGCAGCATCTGTCCGGCGTGGCGGATCGCCTCTTCCTTGGTCTCCGCCTTGAGGCCGAGGAAGATGTCGGACTCACGCAGGGCGAAGCCGCTGGACGGAGCCGCCGCGACCGGAGCCGCCGGGGCCGGAGCCGGAGTTGCCGCGCCCGAGGCCTGGATCATCCGCACCACCTCGTCGTACGAGCTGCCGTCGAGGAAGTTGCCGATCGAGACGTGCCGCGCGCCGGGGGCGAGCCGCCGGGCGCGGTCGGTGAGGGTCGCCTGGGTGACGACGATGTCGGCATCCGGGGGCAGGCTGTTGATCGCCGCGTTGGTCGCGCGCACGCCCGAGAGGCCCGCCGCGGCGAGCTTCTTCTGCAGCATGTTCGCGCCCATCGCGCTCGACCCCATGCCCGCGTCGCACGCGACGACGACACGCCGCACCGGGCCGGAAAACGGCGCCGCCGGAGCCGCCGGAGCGGTCTGGCCCTTGGATTCCGCCTTCATCGCCTGCATCCGCAGGGTGGCGGCGCCGAGCTCGTCCTCGCCCTCGGCGACGACTTCGCTGCGGTCGCTCTTGAGCAGCGCCGAGGCGACGACGAAGGTGACCGCGCAGGCCGCGACCACCGACGAGATCACGCCGACGAAGGCGGTGCTCGGGGTCATCAGCAGCACCGCGAAGATCGAGCCCGGCGAGGCCGGAGCGCGCAGCCCGGCGTGGAACAGGGTGAGCACGAACACGCCGGTCATGCCGCCCGCGATCATCGCAATGATCAGGCGCGGCTTCATCAGCACGAACGGGAAGTAGATTTCGTGGATGCCACCGAGGAAGTGGATGATCATCGCCGCCGGGGCGGACTGCTTCGCGACGCCGCGGCCGAAGAAGAAGTAGGCGAGCAGCAGGCCGAGGCCGGGGCCGGGGTTGGCCTCGATCAGGAACACCAGCGACATGCCGTGGGTGAGGGCTTCCTGCGTGCCGAGCGGCGTGAACACGCCGTGGTTGATGGTGTTGTTGAGGAACAGCACCTTCGCCGGTTCGACGAGCAGCGACGCGAGCGGAATCCAGCCGGTGCTGACCAGCACCTCGACGCCGCGCCCGAGCCAGGCCGAAAGCGCCGAGACCACCGGGCCGATCAGGAGATAGGCGATGATCGCGACGATCATGCCGATGATCCCGGCGGAGAAGTTCGCGACCAGCATCTCGAACCCGGCCTTGACCTTGCCTTCCACCGCCGCGTCGAACTTGGCGATCGCCCAGCCGCCGAGCGGACCGATGATCATCGCGCCGAGGAACATCGGCATCGGCGCGCCGATCACCACGCCCATGGTGGCGATCGCGCCGACCACCGCGCCGCGGTCGCCGCCGACGAGCCGCCCGCCGGTGTAGCCGATCAGGACCGGCAACAGGTAGGTGATCATCGGACCGACGAGCTTCGCCATGTGCTCGTTGGGGATCCAGCCGGTGGGGATGAAGAACGAGGTGATCAGGCCCCATGCCACGAACGCGGCGATATTGGGCATCACCATATTGCTCAAGAAGCGGCCAACCTGCTGCACGCGCACCTTCGCGTCCGACAAGCCCCGCCGTTCGGTCGTCACGTCTGTCGCCATTTGCTGCACTCCATGGTGCTGTTCCCATAGACGGATCGAAATCGTCCGGGATACCTCCTGGCGAGGAACGTCTCCTGTCGGAACCGGGTTTCACGCCGGCACGCGGGTGCCGCCGCTATCCCCGAAGATTTGGAGGGTGTCGTCGTTCCGGTGCCTGTTCCCGAACCCTGTTCCGGTCGTTATTCGTTTGTCCGTAAAGGACATAACCCTTTTGACTCGCGGGTATTGCAGGTTAATTTAGCCCTCCGGAGAATAACTCAAAAGTGGAAATCCGGAAACCCAACTGCAAGATTGTATCCTTTGCAGACGCAAAACGGCCGCGGAAGGTTGCCCTTCCGCGGCCGTTTCGGCGTCGTGGCGTGGCCCGCGGCGATTATTCCACGGTGACGCTTTTCGCGAGATTGCGCGGCTGGTCGACGTCGGTGCCCTTGGCCACGGCGGTGTGGTAGGCGAGCAGCTGCATCGGCACCGAGTAGAGGATCGGCGCGACGAACGGGTCGGTCTTCGGCAGCTCCACCGCCCAGGTCGCCTTGCCCTCGAGGCGGCGGATTCCCTCCGCGTCGGAGAACAGCATCACCTTGCCCGCACGCGCGGCGACTTCCTGGATGTTCGACTGGGTCTTTTCGAACAGGTCGTCCTGCGGCGCGAGCGCGATCACCGGCATGCCGTCGTCGATCAGCGAGATCGGGCCGTGCTTCATCTCGCCAGCGGCGTAGCCCTCGGCGTGGATGTAGCTGATTTCCTTGAGCTTCAGCGCGCCCTCAAGGGCGATCGGATAGGCGGTGCCACGGCCGAGATAGAGCGCGTGGGCGCATTCGGCGATGTTTCCGGCGATCGTCTGGAGGCGGTCGTCGTGGCGGAGCACCTCGACGGTCTGCGCCGGAACTTCGCGCAGCGCGTGGGTGAGCTCGGCCTCGCGCTCGGCGGTGATCGTGCCGCGCGCCCGTGCCATCGCGAGGGTGAGGCAGGCCATCACGGTGAGCTGGGTGGTGAACGCCTTGGTCGAGGCGACGCCGATTTCCGGCCCGGCGAGGGTATAAAGAACCAGGTCGGCCTCGCGCGCGATGGTGCTTTCCGGCACGTTGACGATCGACACGATGTGCTGTCCGGCGCGCTTGGCGTGGCGCAGCGCCTCGAGGGTGTCGAGGGTTTCGCCCGACTGCGACACGAACATCGCCACGCCGCCCGGCGAGAACGGCGTGTCGCGGTAGCGGAACTCGGAGCCGGTGTCGACCTCGACCGGCAAGCGTGCGATCTTCTCGAACCAGTACTTCGCCACCATCGCGGCGTAATACGCGGTGCCGCAGGCGACGATGGTGAGCTTCGGCACGGTGGCGGGGTCGAAGGGCAGTTCGGGCAGCGTCACCATGCCGTCGGTCGGCGAGATGAAGGCGTTGATGGTGTCGCCGAGGACCTGCGGCTGCTCGAAGATTTCCTTGAGCATGAAGTGGCGATGCCCGGCCTTGCCGATCAGCGCGGCGGAGACGTTGCTGGTGTGGATCTTGCGCTCGACGACGCTGTCCGCCGCGTCGCGGATCACCGCGCTCTTCGAGCTCAGCACCACCCAATCGCCGTCTTCGAGATAGGCGAGGCGGTTGGTGAACGGCGCCATCGCGAAGGCGTCGGAGGCGAGGTACATCGCGCCGTCGCCATAGCCGACCGCGAGCGGCGTGCCGCGGCGGGTGCCGATCATCAGGTCGTTCTCGCCCGCGAACAGCAGCGCCAGGGCGAACGCGCCTTCGAGGCGGCGGAACGCGAGGCGGCTGGCCTCGACCGGGTCGAGACCCTGATTGAGGAAATCGGTGACGAGATGGGCGACCACCTCGGTGTCGGTGTCGGTGGTGAAGACGTGGCCCTTCGCCTGCAACTCGGCGACCAGGGTCTGGTAGTTCTCGATGATGCCGTTGTGGACCACCGCCACCCGCTTGGTCGCATGCGGATGGGCGTTCCGCTCGGTCGGGCCGCCGTGGGTCGCCCAGCGGGTGTGGCCGATGCCGATGGTGCCCGAGAGCGGCGCCTCGTTCAGGCGGCGTTCGAGGTTGACGATCTTGCCTTCCGCGCGGCGACGGTCGATTTCACCGTCAACCAGCGTCGCGACGCCCGCGCTGTCGTACCCACGGTACTCCAGCCGTTTCAACCCTTCGAGCAGCAACGACGCGACATCGTCGCGCCCGACGATTCCGATAATTCCGCACATTGGCACAGTTCCTTGAGATTGGCAGACTGGGAGTCTGACACGGGAGGCGTTCCCGCGAACGACCCGGCTTTCAACACGCGCGCGACCCTAACACGCACCCTTAGGGGTCGCAAATCACTAAACATTGCCCTCTGTTGCAGCAGGCCCCGAGGCCGCGCCGCCGCCGCCGACCAACGCCGCGGCACTGGCGAAAACCGCCTCGGGCGCCTCGATCGCCGCGCTGGTCGAAACCCTGAGGACGAGGCTACGGGCGAAGCGGTCCGCGCCGCTCACGTCGATGTCGGCGGCGAGGATCGCCACGTCGGCGTTGGCGACATCCTTCTGGGTCAGGACGTTCTCGACCCCGAGCGCGCCCTGGGTCTCGATCTTGATGCTGTGCCCGGCGGCGCGCGCGCCGTTGGCCAGACGCGTCGCCGCCATGTAGGTCAGCGCCACGCCGGTCGGGCAGGCAGTCACCGCGACAATTTTCATCCCAACCTCGGTCACGGGAACGACGGATTCGCGGCGTCGAGGCTAATGCCAATCCCCCGGACCGTCAATCGAGCCCGAGCCGCCCCAAAACGACGAAACCCACCGCTTTAGGCGGTGGGTTTCGATGGTGGAGCCGAGGGGAATCGAACCCCTGACCTCTTGAATGCCATTCAAGCGCTCTCCCAACTGAGCTACGGCCCCGAACCTTCGACCTGCCGGATTTTTCGTCACCCGGCGGGTCATGGGAGGCGGCAAATTAGTCCGAGATTTCCGCCTTAGCAACAAAAAAAAGCGGGCTCGGACAATTGCCCCAAAATTCCCGAAATTGCTTCGGTTTAGTCCTCGTCGTCGGACCCGAGATGAATCACCTCGGCCATGTCGTCGTCCTCGGCGAGATCTTCGGTATCCTCGATCAGGCCGTCGTCGGCATCGTCGTCGTCGACCTCGACCTCGACGTCGTCGAGAACCTCATCCTCGTCGTCCAACACCGGCTTCGGCACCTTCGCCTTCGCCTCGGCGGCGTGGGCGGGAGCCTTTTTCATCACCCGGCGCGCCTTGGTGACCGCATCCGGCGCGTTCTCGCTGCCGCACTTCGGGCAGACGATCGGCGTGCGCTGCATGTCGTAGAACCGCGTCCCGCAGTTCAGACAGGTTCGTTTGCTACCCCATTCCGGCTTGGTCACGGATCACCCTCCTTAAAGGCGCTCGATCCCCCCGCGAGAGGATTGGCAGAAATCGCGGTGGGGAAGGCCGCATTTGCCATGAAGCGATGGGCCTGTCAAAGCGTTTTATCGACCCATCGTCGGCGGACCCGCGATTTCCCGTCAATTCGGCCTCGCCCCTCGCCTGCCGCGCCCCGCAAAACCGGGAAGAGGCTGGCCGAAACCGCGCCGAATGTGCTACCACCCTGCAGTTCCAGCCGCAGAATCCGAGAGCCCGCATGCCCGAGCCGACCACCGCCCAAACCGCCACCGACGCGCCGCGCCCGGCGCGCTCGTCCGCCGCCCGCGCGCTGAAGGGGTCCGCCCGCGTCCCC
>LUYR01000007.1 GCA_001603335.1 Rhodospirillales bacterium Alpha_05
CTCACCCCCGCCGAGGACCGGCCGGTCGCGCCCCGCGCCTCCGGCAGCGGCCGCCCCACCAAGCGCGACCGTCGCCGAACCGATGCGCTCAAGGGCGAATTGGACGAATGATTCCAATGCGCTGCCCGCCCCCCACAAATCGCGCTTCCGAGGGTTGATTTCCCCGCCCGAAGGCGTAGGTTGAGGGCACGAAGTGTTGGGTCTAGAGGGAGTTGGGGATCATGCCGTACGTCGTCACCGACGAATGCATCAAGTGTAAGTTCATGGACTGCGTCGAGGTTTGCCCCGTGGATTGCTTCTACGAGGGCGAGAACATGCTGGTGATCCACCCCGGCGAATGCATCGACTGCGGCGTCTGCGAACCCGAGTGCCCCGCCGAGGCGATCTATCCCGACAGCGACGATGCCGCGACCAAGTGGCTCGAGGTGAACGCCGAATATGCCGAGAAGTGGCCGAACATCACGGTCAAGGGCGAACCCCCGGCCGACGCCGACGAATGGAAAGGCAAACCCAACAAGGATAAGCTGTTCAGCCCCAAGCCCGCTGCGCGCTGAAGGCAGGCGCCGGGCCTCGGGGGCACGGCGCTCCACACGTCTTAAAACCTTCTTGGTTCCATGATGGCATGCGTAACACCGGATTTCCGGTGGTTTTCGCGTGCTATTCGTGGTATACAAAATGCCGTTGCGTCGGACTGCGCTCCGAGATTGGGGCATTAAGGTCGCGACGCGCTTTTTTTGAAACCGATAGCAAGTCGAGCCCAAATCGCCGGGTGTCACGGTTGGATTCCGATCGTGTGGTGGGGGCTTTTGCCGTCGGATTGACCGCTGCCCGGATCCGGGCGTCGAAGCGGAAACGGAAACCGGCGGGGGCGATTGCATCGACCGCCCTGCCGACAGACGAAAGAGAGAAACGACGCATGTCGAAGGAAACGTTCAAGGCCGGTGATCACGTCGTGTATCCGACCCATGGTGTCGGATGCGTTCTGGCGGTGGAAATCCAGAAGATCGGCGGCATGGATCTGGAACTGATCGTCATCGGATTCGAACAGGACCGCATGACCCTCAAGGTTCCGGTGCGCAAGGCCGAAGCCGCTGGGCTGCGCAAGCTTTCGAACAAGAAGATCATGCAGACCGCGCTCACCACCCTCGGTGGCCGCGCCGCGGTCCGCCGCGCGATGTGGTCGCGCCGCGCCCAGGAATACGAAGCCAAGATCAACTCGGGCGACCCGGTGTCGATCGCCGAAGTGGTGCGCGACCTGCACCGCAACGCGCGTAATGCCGAGCAGTCGTACAGCGAGCGGCAGATCTACGAACAGGCCCTCGAACGCTTGGCGCACGAAGTCGCCGCGGTCGAGAAGATCGGCCACGACGAGGCCACCCGCCGCCTCGAAACCCTGCTCGAAGCCGCCTGATCTCAACTACTTTCGATCGGCTGAACAAAACCCCCGCGACACGCGTTGTCGCGGGGGTTTTTGCAGTGTAAAACCAAAAGGATCAGTGGTGGGAGATCGACATGGGACAACCGGAGGTGTGGCGCACGTTCGAAGGCCCCGGCCGGATCTGGGTCGTCGGCGCCGTCCATGGCGAGGCGGAGCGACTCCGCAATGTCCATGACGAACTCTCGCGCCAGTTCCACCCGCAAGACCGCATCGTCTACGCCGGCGACATCATGGGCTATGGCCCCGACGTGGTCGGCGCGCTCAACGAACTCCTCCTCTTCCGTCGCGCCCTGATGGCGCGCCACGACGTCGAACCCGACAACATCGTCATCCTCCGCGGCGCGCAGGAAGAAATGTGGCGCAAGCTGCTCCAGCTCCACTTCGCCCCCGACCCGGCGTCGGTGCTCGAATGGATGCTCGGGCGCGGCCTCCAGGCCAGCCTCAAGGCCTATGGCTTGAGCTCGCGCGAAGCGGTCAACGCCGCTCGCGAAGGCCGCACCGCGCTCTCGCGCTGGGCTGGACACGCCGCCGACACCGTCGACGACCACGACGGCCACCGCGCCCTGATGTCCCACCTCAAGCACGCCGCCGTCGTCGACGACGGCTCGCTCCTCGTCGTCAACGCCGGCTACGAACGCGGCGTCGCGCTCGACAAACAACTCGATTCCTTCTGGTGGGGCGGCGGCGACTTCGAAACCCTCACCCCGGAAGCCACCGGATACCGCGTCGCCGTGCGCGGCGCATCCCACGGCCAACCCGGCGTCCGCTTCGGCCGCCACGCGGTGACGCTGGACGGCGGCTCCGGCCGGGGCGGTACCGTCTGCGCCGCCCTGTTCGGCCCGGATGGCAATACGATCCAGGTGATCGAGCTGTAAGGCTGGGGAAGGTCCGGGCTCTGCCTGGGCCCGCGAGCGTACTCGGTCCCCCTCGACCCCCTTTGTTTTTGCGCGAAGCGCCATAAGATCATCACGCCGCGCGAACGTCGAATGCACTTGGCGCGAAAAACCAACGGGTACACAGGGTCCGCGACCCTATGCGGGTTCGGGCAGAGCCCGACCTTTTTGTCAGGGAACCTCGCGATGCTCGGCTTCAACACCTTCCTGCTCGCTCTGGCTGCGATTTTCCCGGTGGTCAATCCGCCGGGGGCGGCGTTGATCTTCCTCGGGCTGACCCAGGACGCGACGCCGGAGACGCGGAAGATCCTGGCGCGGCGGATCGCACGGAATTCGTTCTTCGTGCTGATCTGCGCGCTGCTGCTCGGCGCGTTGATTCTCCAGTTCTACGGGATTTCGCTGCCGATCCTGCGCGTCGCGGGCGGCATCATCGTCGCGGTGGCGGGGTGGAAGCTGCTCAACGAAGGCAGCACCAAAGGCGCGGCGAAAAAGGCGATCGCGGATTCCGACGCCGAAATCCTCAACCAGGCCTTCTACCCGCTCACCCTGCCGCTCACCACCGGCCCGGGCACGATCTCGGTGGTGATCAGCCTCGGCCTCTCCAACGGCTTCCAGGTCAATCTGGCGGACTCGGTCGTCTTCTTCGTCGCCTGCCTGCTCGCGATCATCGTCATCTCGCTGATCATCTACGTCTGCTTCCTCTACGCCGACCGGGTCCAAACCCTGCTCGGCCACGGCGGTACCGATATCGCCGTCCGCCTGTTCGCGTTCATCCTGTTCTGCCTCGGAATCCAGATCTTCTGGTCCGGCGCGAGCGTCCTGCTGCGCGCGGTGATCGGGGTGCCGGTTTAGGGAGGCCAGGGGCGCTGCCCCTGGACCCCGCACAGGGCCTTGGGCCCTGTGTACCCCTTAGTTTTTTGCGCGGAGCGCGATAGAGCCATCACGCGGCGTGACGGTTGAGTGCGCTGACGCGCGAAAAACCCGGTTATGGGGTCGAGGGGACCGAGTCCCCTCGCGGGCCCGGGCAGAGCCCGGACCTTCCCCTTAAGCCTTCCCTACGAAATGAACCGCACCTGTTCGCTGATGCGTTCGACGATCGGGATTTTCCGTTCGTTGTAGGTCGCTTTGTTGTCGGCGAAGAGGTTGTTGCCGTGGCTGTCGATGGAGATGATCAGCGGGCCGAAGGCTTTGACGCGGTTGATCCAGAGGGTTTCGGGCATGCCGAGGTCGCGCCATTCCGCGCCTTCGATTTCCTCTACTTGGGTTGCGGCGAGGACGGCGCAGCCGCCGGGGAAGACGGCGTGGACGGCGGTGAACTCCTGGCATCCGGCGACGGTTTCCGGGCCCATGCCGCCTTTGCCGATGATCATTTTGACGCCGGTTTGGCGGATGAATTCGCGCTCGAACTTTTCCATGCGCATCGAGGTGGTCGGGCCGATCGAGACCATTTCGAAGCGGTCGTCGGGCAGCGGGCGGACGATCGGCCCGGCGTGGAGGATGGCGAGGCGGTCGAGGTCGACGGGGAGCGAGCGTTTGAGTTCGATCAGGCGGCGGTGGGCGACGTCGCGGCAGGTGACGAGCCGCCCGGTGAGGTAGACCACGTCGCCGATGTGCAGGTCGCGGATATCCTCGTCGGAGAGGGGGGTGGTGAGGATCTTTTTCATAGCACCGCGTCCTTGTGCGAGAGGATGTCGTAGGAGAGGTCGGCGTTGATGCGGATGCGGCCGCGCCGGTGCGCCCAGCAGCCGGTGGAGACCGCGACGCCGATGGTGGAGGGGTGGCGCGCCGAGTTCTCGATGTTGACGCCCATCACGCTGGAATTGCCCGAGAGGCCTTGCGGGCCGATGCCGATTTCGTTGAGGCCGTCTTCGAGGAGGGTTTCCATTTTTGCCGCGTTGGGGTTGGCGTTGTGGGAGCCGACCTCGCGCAGGATCGCCTTTTTCGAGAGCCGCGCCGCCATCTCGGCGGAGGACGAGACGCCGACGCCGACGAGCAGCGGCGGGCAGGCGTTGACGCCGTAGGAGGTGATCACGTCGAAGACGAACTTGGTGACGCCCTCGTAGCCTTCGCCGGGCATCAGCACCTTGGCCGCGCCGGGGAGGGTGCAGCCGCCGCCCGCCATGTAGACGTCGATGGTCGCGCCGTCGTCGTCGGGCACGATTTCCCAGTCGAGCCACGGGATGCTGCGGCCGGTGTTGGTGCCGGTGTTCTTTTCGTCGAAGGTTTCCACCGCGTTGTGGCGCAGCGGTCCGGCCTTGGTGGCGGCCAGCGTGGCGTCGCGGAGGATGTCTTCGAGCTCGCCGAGCAGCGGGAACTTCGCGCCCGCCTTGATGAAGTACTGGATGATGCCGGTGTCCTGGCAGCTCGGCCGGTTGAGGCGCTTGGCGGCCTCCTGGTTTTCCGCCATCGAGTCATAGACGGTCTTGGCGAGCGCCTTGGTTTCCTTGGCGCGGAGCTGCGCGAGCTTGTCCGAAACGTCGTTGGGCAGGCGCTTGCCGATGTAGGCGGTGAAGCGCGCCATCACGTCGGTGAGGGTTTCGGCGGGGCTGGGTTTGACGGATACGGTATCCACGGGAACGTCTCCTTCGGCTGTGTCCTAGAGACGGAGCTTAAACCTCGACGCGGAATCGCATAATATCACGCGGACGAACTCTATTCGGTCGCGGAGGTAACGAATGCAGCCGGACTCCGACCTCGCGCTCTTCGCCCTGGTGGTGCGCCAGGGCAGCCTTGCTGGCGCAGCGCGGGAAATGGACCTCACCCCGCCCGCAGTCTCCAAGCGCCTCGCCAAGCTCGAACAGCGCCTCGGCGTGCGCCTGCTCAACCGCACCACCCGCCGCCTCACCCTGACCGGCGAAGGCGAGGTCTACCTCGTCCACGCGCGCCGCATCCTCGCCGACATCGCCGAGATGGAAGCCCGCGTCTCCAGCAGCCGCGACGTGCCGCGCGGCCTGCTGCGGATCAACGCGCCCCTCGGCTTCGGCCGCGCCCACGTCGCTCCGGCGGTCTCGTCGTTCGCCTCCCTTTACCCCGAGGTCGAAGTCCGCCTCCACCTCACCGACCGCCCTGTGGCACTCCCCGACGACACCATCGACCTCGTCATCCGCTTCGGCGATTTGCCCGACTCCCGCCTCATCGCCCAGCGTGTTGCCGCCAACCGCCGCGTCCTCTGCGCCACCCCGGCCTACCTCGACCGCCACGGTCGCCCGCGAACCCCCACCGATCTCGCCCGCCACAGCTGCATCGTGCTCCGCCAGAACGACGACCCCTACGGCGTCTGGCGTCTCACCCGCGGCCACGACAGCGAAGCGGTCAAGGTCCACGGCCGCCTCTCCACCAACGACGGCGAAGTCGCCCTCGCCTGGGCGCGCGACCACCACGGCATCCTGATGCGCGCCGCCTGGAATATCGCCGACGACCTCCGCTCCGGTGCGCTCGAAGAGGTCCTTCCTGGCTGGAACCTGCCGCCCGCCGACATCCACGCGGTCTACCCCGAACGCCTCAACCTCTCGGCCAAGGTCAGCACCTTCGTCGGGCACTTGCGCGGGTTTCTGGCGGGGCGGGTTTAAGGTCCGGGCTCTGCCCGGGCCCGCGAGGGGACTCGGTCCCCTCGACCCGATAACCTGGTTTTTCGCGCGTCAGCGCACTCAACCGTCACGCCGCGTGATGGCTCTATCGCGCTACGCGCAAAAAACCAAGGGGTACACAGGGCCCAAGGCCCTGTGCGGGGTTCAGGGGCAGCGCCCCTGTATTGTTTACCTGTTGTCCAACTGGGCGCGGACGCTTCTCCGGCCTTTTTCCGAGATACGGTAGGGGCTGGAGGATCGGGATTCGATCAGGCGTTTGCGCCGGAGTTTGGCGAACACGTCGAGGGTGCAGTCGGCGAGGCGGTAGCCGTCGCGGGTGAAGCAGTCGACGGTGAGGATGCGCCCGGTGTTGCCGCGGTGGTGGCGGATGCAACCGCCTTGCGCCAGCGCGTGGAGGACGCGTTGTTCGTCGCGAGAGATATTCATGGACGTGAGCCTGCTTATAGAACCGTGCAAGCGCCGGTGCGCCGGGGGCTGCGAAGGCCATCGGCGGTGGGCGCAGGCGAGCGTCTCGGTCATGCGAGACGGTCAGCGGTTCGAAACAAGCTCCGACATGTCCGGATCCCGTATTCAGGAGGGGCGGGTGCGGAGAGGCTAATCCGGTGGCGGGAAGGGCGTCAACCCAGGGTCGGGCGGGCGCGTGCGATCGTCACGAGGCGTGGCGGATGTGCCGCACTTCGGCTGAAAACGCAGGTTGAGTCGTGGGGTCGAGGAGACGAAGTCTCCTCGCGGGTGCGGGCAGTGCCCGCGAATCTCTGCGTCAGGCGGCTTCGTAGAGGCGGCGCTGCGCGGCGGCGACCACGGCCTGGAGCTTGGCGACGTCGATGCCGTCGCGGCGAAGCACGGCGAGCAGGGTCGGGTCACGGTAGAGTTCGGAGAGGTTGGGCTCTTCCACACCGCTGAACGCGGCTTGGCGGTTGGCGGCAACCTGGGTCGGGGGATTGGCGATGTCGGTCATAATCGTCCTCCTTCTTCCGTTCCGCTGGGCCGGGAAGCGCGTCGAGAGCGTGTCGTCGTCCGCACCGTGAATGATCTGGGGTGGTGACGCTGTGATGTCCATCGCAGCATCCGGCCTTATAACCGTCTCGTCGCAAAAATGTTCCCGAACGGACATGAAAAACGACGGCAGACCAGGGGTCTGCCGTCGCCGTATAGTTGAGTCGCCAGCTCGGGAATAATTTATTCCGCGGCGGCGAGATTGCGCAGCACGTAGGGCAGGATGCCGCCGTGGTGCATGTAGGAGAGTTCGTCCAGCGTGTCGATGCGACAGGTGACGACGAGGTTTTCCTTGGTGCCGTCGGCGCGGGTGATCTCCACGGTGACGTCCTGGCGCGGCTGGATGTCCTTGAGGCCACGGATGGTGTAGGTCTCCGAGCCGTCGAGGTCGAGGGTCTTGCGGGTCACGCCGGTTTTGAACTGGAGCGGCAGGATGCCCATGCCGACCAGGTTCGAGCGGTGGATGCGCTCGAAGCTTTCGACGATCACGGCGCGGATGCCGAGGAGCTTGGTGCCCTTCGCCGCCCAGTCGCGCGACGAGCCGGTGCCGTATTCCTTGCCCGCGACCACCACCAGCGGCACGCCCTTGGCTTCGTAGGCCATCGCCGCGTCGTAGATCGACATCGGCGTGCCGTCGGGCATCAGGCGGGTGACGCCGCCTTCGGTGCCGGGGGCCATTTCGTTCTTGATGCGGATGTTGGCGAAGGTGCCGCGCATCATCACTTCATGGTTGCCGCGGCGCGCGCCGTAGCTGTTGAAGTCCGCCTTCGAGATCTGGTGCTCGGCGAGGTAGTTGCCCGCCGGCCCGGCGGCCTTGATGTTGCCAGCCGGGGAGATGTGGTCGGTGGTGACCGAATCGCCCAGGATCGCGAGCGGCCGCGCCCCGACGATGTCGTCGACACCGGGCGGGGTCATGGTCAGGCCCTCGAAGTAGGGCGGGTTCTTCACGTAGGTCGAGCTGTCGTCCCACGAGTAGGTCAGGCCTTCCGGATATTCGACCTTGCGCCATTCCTCGGGGCCGACGAACACGTCCGCATAGCGTTTGCGGTACATTTCCGGGGTGAGGAAGTTGAAGATCGCGTCCTGGATCTCCTTGGCGGTCGGCCAGATGTCCTTGAGGTACACCGGCTTGCCGTCCGCGCCTTCGCCGAGCGGCTGGGTGGTGATGTCGATGCCGATGTTGCCCGCGATCGCGTAGGCGACGACGAGCGGCGGCGAGGCGAGGTAGTTGGCCTTGGTGTTGGGCGAGACCCGGCCCTCGAAGTTGCGGTTGCCCGAGAGCACCGCCGCGACGGTGAGGTCCTTGGCGTCGATCACCTCGGCGAGTTCCTCAGGCAGCGGACCGGAGTTGCCGATGCAGGTGGTGCAGCCGTAGCCGACGACGTCGTAGCCGAGTTCCTCGAGCGCGGGCATCAGGCCGGCGGCGTTGAGATAGTCGGTGACCACCTGGGAGCCAGGGGCGAGCGAGGTCTTGACCCACGGCTTGACCTTGAGGCCCTTGGCGACCGCCTTTTGCGCCAGCAGGCCCGCGGCCATCAGCACCGACGGGTTGGAGGTGTTGGTGCACGAGGTGATCGCGGCGATCACCACGTCACCGTGGCCCAGGGTGAAGTCCTTGCCGCGCACCGGGAAGCGCACCGCCATGTCGGCGGCGGGGAAGGCATCGCGGAACGCCGTTGCCGCCTGGGCGAGGGTGATCCGGTCCTGCGGGCGCTTCGGCCCGGCGAGCGACGGCTGCACCGTGCCCATGTCGAGCTCGAGGGTGTCGGTGAACAGCGGGTCGGGCGTGGAGGTTTCGCGCCACAGCCCTTGCGCCTTGGCGTAGGCCTCGACGAGTTTGATCCGGTCGGCGTCGCGGCCGGTGAAGGCGAGGAAGCGCAGGGTCTCGGCGTCGATCGGGAAGAAGCCGCAGGTGGCGCCGTATTCCGGGGCCATGTTGGCGATCGTCGCGCGGTCGGTGAGCGGCAGGTCGTCGAGGCCGGGGCCGAAGAATTCGACGAACTTGCCGACCACGCCCTTGCGCCGCAGCATTTCGGTGACGGTGAGCACGAGGTCGGTGGCGGTGGTGCCTTCCGGCAGCTTGCCGGTGAGGCGGAAGCCGACGACTTCGGGGATCAGCATCGAGACCGGCTGGCCGAGCATCGCCGCCTCGGCCTCGATCCCGCCGACGCCCCAGCCGAGAACCGCCTGGCCGTTGACCATGGTGGTGTGGCTGTCGGTGCCGACCAGGGTGTCGGGGTAGGCGATGGTCTTGCCGTCGTCATCCACGCCGGTCCACACCGTCTGGGCGAGGTATTCGACGTTGACCTGATGGCAGATGCCGGTGCCGGGCGGCACGACGCGGAAGTTGTCGAACGCGGACTGGCCCCAGCGGAGGAAGGCGTAGCGCTCGCCGTTGCGCTCGAACTCCAGCTCCATGTTGCGCGCCATCGCGGAGCGGGTGCCGTAGGCGTCCACCATCACCGAGTGATCGATGACGAGGTCGACCGGAGAGAGCGGGTTGATCTTCTGGGGGTCGCCGCCGAGCTGCACCATCGCGTCGCGCATCGCGGCGAGGTCGACGATGCCGGGCACGCCGGTGAAGTCCTGCATCAGGACGCGGGCGGGGCGGTAGGCGATCTCCTGCTCCGAGGTGCGGGCTTCGAGCCACGTCACCATCGCCTTGATGTCGGCCACGGTGACGGTCTTGCCGTCTTCGTAGCGCAGCAGGTTTTCGAGCAGCACTTTCAGCGAGAACGGCAGGCGCGAAAGCCCTTCGAGCCCCGCGGCCTCGGCGGCGGGAATGCTGAAGTAGTCGTAGGTTTTGCCTTCGACGGTGAGGGATTTTCGGGTCTTGAGTGTGTCCTGGCCACACAACGGCATGGTATTCCTCCGATTTTTTAATACGGTCGGGTTGGAAGTGCGCAGGACGTGCGAAACCACCGGAACCGGTGGGCGAGTGGCGACTCCGATCGGCACGTCGGATCGGTCCTAGATTTAACCTTTCTCGGCCTTAGGACAAGCTCCCCGAGCAGCGAGACGCCGAAAAAAATCCGCCCCCAACGAGGGGGGCGGAGGTGGGGTCGGGGTCGGCCTCAGTTTCGCAGGCCGTCGGCGTCGGGGCCGAGGTCTTCGCGCCAGGGGCGGGCGCGCTCCAGGAGAACCAAGCCCGCGATCAAAGCAACCGCGAGTGTCAGCGCCACTGCCCAGAAGGGCAGGCCGAGGAGTTGGTCGAGGGTGAGCTTGCGCGCGCCGTCGCCGATCAGGGGGCGGAGCGCCGGTTCGGCATAGCCGAAGGCGACCGCACCGGCGATCGCGCCCGCCAAGGCGAACCAGGCATCCTTGTAGCCCGCGCCGACCTGCGCCAGCAGCGTGCCGGGACAGGCTCCGGCCAAGGTGATGCCGACGCCGAGCAGCGCGCCGCCCGCGAGGTTGGCGACGAACTGGGTCGCCTTGGGATGCAGCGCGACGCCCCAGACGCCGTTCAACAGCGCCAGCACCACGAGGCCGGTGGCGAGCGCGGTGAGAAACATCTTCAGCATCGTGAAGGTGCGGAACTGCATCTGCCCGATGATCACGCCGGGTTCGAACACCCTGCCTTTTTCGAGCGCGAAGCCGAACGCCACGCCCATCACCAGGCCGATCACCACCATGCGATAAACTTCCATGACTCAAACCTTTCGCATCAAGAGGGCGACTGCGATGCCGCCCGCGAACATCGCGGCGACGGTGACGATCGAGGAGACCGCGAGTTGGGCGACGCCCGAGATGCCGTGGCCGCTGGTGCAGCCGCCCGCGATCCGCGCGCCGAACAGGAGGATGAAGCCGCCCGCGAACGCCATCGCCGCACGCGGCGCGAAGCCGGCGATGCCGGTGGCCTTGGCCCAAACCGGCGAAACCCCGCTGCGCGCCGTGCCCGAAAGCCGCGCAGAGAGCGCCGCGCCGAGCGCGATGCCGACCACCAGGGCGACCTGCCACCAGTTCTTGCCGCCGCCCGCGTGGGCGGCGAAGTAGGCGTTGTCCATCGCGGCGGGGTCGAACAGCGCGGCGAGGTGCGCGCCGACGGTGACGAACGACGACGACGCGCCGAGCGCGGTCTTGACCAGGAGGAAGGCGGGGATCTGTAGCAGGCCGATGAGGATGCCGGCGGCATAGGGCGACCACGCCGCGCGGGCGAGGGCGGTGCGGCCCTTACGGACCGGGCAGTGGGGCGAAAGCCCGTAGGCATCGACGGATGAAGCCATCTCGAAACGCTCCGGTGGGGGTTATTAATATGATGTTTATCTAATATACAGTCTCCGCTGCGTCAAGGCGGAGCGTTCTCCCCCCTGGGGTTGCGCAATTCCCCGTGCGCCCGTAAGTCAACGCCGCGGGACCCGGGGGTGGAGTGCGGCTGTGGAATCTGTAGGAACGATCTTGGTACTGCTTTTCGCGGTGGTGATGAGCAGCCTCGTGGGGAAGGTGCTGCCGTGGCCAATGCCTCGGCCGCTGGTGCAGATCGGCGTCGGTGCGGCGATCGGGATGGTCGCCGAGTTGCGGGTTCCCCTCGACCCGCATGTGTTCTTCCTGTTGTTCCTGCCGCCGCTGCTGTTCCTCGACGGTTGGCGAATCCCGCGCGAGGAGGTGATGCGGGATCGCGGACCGATTCTCGAACTCGCGCTCGGCCTCGTGGTGTTCACCGTATTCGGCCTGGGTTTCCTGATTCATTGGATGATTCCCGCGATCCCTCAGACCGTGGCGTTCGCGCTGGCGGCGGTCCTTGCGCCGACCGATCCCCTTGCCGTCGCGGCGGTCGCGCGGCGGGTGCCGATTCCGCCCCGGATGATGCACATCCTCGAAGGCGAGGCGCTGCTGAACGACGCTTCGGCCCTGGTTTGCTTCCGCTTCGCCGTCGCGGCGGTGCTGACCGGCAGCTTCGTCCTTGCCGATGCCGCCATCGAGTTCGTCTGGGTCGCGGGCGTGGGCATCGCGGTCGGCGTCGGGATCGCGGTTCTGGTGAGCGGCCTGCGCGGATTCCTCGGGCGGCGATTCGCCGACGATAGCGGCACCCTGATCCTGATCAGCCTGCTGATGCCCTATGGCGCGTACCTGATCGCCGAGACGTTCGGCGCGTCGGGGATTCTCGCCGCCGCCGCCGCCGGGTTGACGATGAACTTCGTCGACCCCATCCCGTCGTCGATGGCCTCGGTCCGCCTGAGGGGTGGGCTGGTGTGGGACATGATCGCGTTCACCGCCAACGGCGTGATCTTCGTTCTCCTCGGCGAGCAACTGCCGGTGATCCTGCGCCGGGCGGATGCGATCGTCGGGCTGTCCGGGCACGTCAGTCATTGGTGGCTGGCGGTGCATGTGCTCGCCGTGGTCGGGGGCTTGCTGGCGTTGCGCTTCGCCTGGGTTTGGGTGTCGCTCCACATCTCCCTGTTCCGCACCAAGGCGCAGATCTCGCACGCGTCGAGGCTCCGGATCGTCGCGGCGATGAGCATGGCCGGGGTGCGCGGCGCGGTGACCCTGGCGGCGATCCTCGGCTTGCCGTTGTTCCTTCCAGACGGTTCGGATTTCCCAGCCCGCGACCTCGTGATCTTTCTCGCGATGGGCACGATCCTGGTGTCGGTGATTGCCGCGACGATGATCCTGCCCTGGCTTTTGCGCGGCCTCGAAGGGCTGGAGGAAAATCCCGACGAGGCTGCGGAGGAGGCCGCGCAGATCGCCGCGGCGGAAGCCGCGATCAAGGCGATCGCGCGGGTGGAGGCCCAGGCCGCGCGCGGCAATGCGGACGCCGGGCAGATCGTCGAGGTGGCGGCCCGGGTGATGGCGCCCTACCGCCGCCG
>LUYR01000008.1 GCA_001603335.1 Rhodospirillales bacterium Alpha_05
GAGCGCCGAGATCAGGTGCGACTTGCCCGCCTGCGAAATCCCGAAGAAGCCCACCGTCACCGGGCGCTCCGCCGCCGCGCCCAAGCGCCGCGCGGCATTGCGGGCGCGGCGCAGGCGCTCGATCAGGCCGTCGGCGTCGCGGTCGAGGCGCGGGCTGTCGAGGCGGACCTCGGCGATCCAATCCGCGGCGCGGTTGGTGCCTTCGATGATCGCCTTGCAGCGCTGGCTCAAATGTTCTGGCGTGGGAGTCACCACTCCGTCCTCCTGTTCAGCGAATGATGCTGCCGGTATCGAGCCAATAACTGTCCGACCCCTTGTCCGGGCTCGGCAACGTGAACAAGCGGATGCTCACCGCGTTGCGGTTGATCGCCGCTCCGCCCGCGATCCCCGCCTCGATCACCACCGGGCGGTCGACCTTGCCGCGCCGCTTGCGCCCGAGGCGCACCATCAGCGCGGTGGCATGCTGGTCGTCGCCGTAGATCGCGCGGTGCGCCGTGCTCTTTTCCTCGCCGACGAACTCCAGCAAGTAGAGCGGACTCGCGCCCCAGCGGGCGGAATCGAGCTGGCGGAAACCGAGCACCGTCGGCCCGCGCACCGGGAAGGCGACCTCCTCGGGGAAGTCCCATTCCGGATTGTCGAAGTCGACGTCGCGGTAATAGACCTCTTCGCGCTTGATCAGCATGTTCTTGTCCACGTGGCCGATGAACTTGACCGTGGAATAGTTGCGGATCTCGTTGGCGCGGAAGAAGAAGTTGGGCAAGCGCCCCTGCCCCAGCAGGCACAGCATCGCGCCCACGGCGGCGGTGGTCTTGGGGTCGTCGATGCGGCCGTCGAGGTTGAACGGATACCAGCCGCCGGTGCGGTAGTTGCTGAGCGGGATCACCCGATCCGGCGGCAGCGGCAGCAGCGCGCGCACCAGCGCCTGGACCCCCGGCAAAGTCGAGGGCCGCCCGGTGAGCAAGAGCACGTCGCAATCGTAGTCGTAGACGATTTCGCAGAGCGAACGCAGCGGCCGCGCCACCTCGACGTTGCCCGAGGTGAACAGGGCGTGCAGCGCGCGCATGTCGAGCGGCAGCGCCACCGCCATCAGGTCGAACTCGCCCGAAGCCTTGGCCCGCACCCCCTTGGCGAAATAGCCGAGCACTTCCGGCGACGGCTGCCGACTGCCCAGCACCTCGCCGAAGGTCGGCGTCGCAACGTCGGCGGTGGAGAGCGGATCGTAGGCCTCGTAGGCCTTCAGCACCGCGAGCGCGAGCGGATAGAACACCTGGAGGGTCAGCTGCTGGCGCAGGATCTTGTCCTGCATCGACAGCGACGGGCTCGCGCCCATCAGGTCGCCGAGCAAGGGGCGGGTATCGCGCACGCCGTGGGCTTCGAGCGCCTCGGTGAGGCGCGGCACGATCACCTTGGTGATCACGTCCAGGACGATGTCGTCGCCCGCGATCTTGAAGCCGTCGCGGAAGATCTGCGTCGGCAGGATCGAGACGTTGCCGCCCCGCCCGTCGTCGAGGCTGTAGTCGCAGACCACCAGGTCGGTGGTGCCACCGCCGACGTCGATCGAGGCGACGCGCAGGCTGCGCCCGCCGTCGTTGGGGCGAATGCGGCGGAAGGTCTGGAAGAAGTCCTCCGGGCGGCCGCCGAAATGGTCGATGATCTCGGAATAGAGGAACACCACCTGGGCGCTCGTCGCCTCGTCCCACTTCACCAGATGCTGCGGCAGCGGCGGCCATGCGGCGGCACGCTCGGCCTCGGTGTCGAGGCCCATGTCCACCGGGTGCCAGCCGAGCGCCTTCCACACCAGGCCGATCGCCTGGCGCATCCGCTCCTCGAAAATCTGGCGCTCCGGCAATGGCATCGACGGCGGCACGGTGAGCACCACCGAGCGCAGCTGGCGCGGCTTGTCGGGGTAACCCTGGTTGTGGCGCTGCTTCGGGCTGTTGATCTGGGTCAGCGCCTGGGCCAGCACTTCCGCCAGCATGAAGGTCATCAGCGAACTGCGCGAATAGTGCGGCAGGAACACCGGGATCTGTTCATCCAGCGGCAGGGTGAACAGCGCCTCGCCCTCGCCGTTGACGAGGTCGCCGACCGGCGCTGCGGTGGCGCGCGGCTCGGATTCCGACTTGTTGAACGAGACGTTGAAGCGCCAGCCGGATTCGAACGCGACTTCATCCCAGAGATACCGCTTCGGGCTCGACAGCCCGGTCGCGCCCTCGGTACCGCGACGCCGCGCGGCGAGGCGGGTCGCCTCCGCGCCGACGCGGGCGATGGTCGGCCAGAGGAACATGTCGTTCCGCCCGCTCTGCGCCGAGAAGTTGACCTTGCCGAACGCCGCCTCGGCAAACTCGACGCGGCTCTCGAACGCGGCGGTGTAGACCTTGTGCGGCTGGCCGAGGTCGCGGAGTTCGAGGCGGTAATGGTTGTTGAGGCCGTTGCTCTCCTGCGGATGGTCCTCCATCAGCAGGCCGCACGAGCGCGAGTTGCCGACGTCCAGCACCAAATCCACCTGGATCGGCTTTTCCAAATCGTCCGCCTCGTGCGAGACGATGCGCAGGCGCGGCGGCGCGACCTTGACGCCCAGGAACCACAGCACGTTGAGATAATGGGCGAAGTAGCGGCGCGCGTTGAGTTCGTCCTCGATCTCCTCGGGCGCGGCGCGCTTCGCCTTCATCCGCTCGACGAAAATCTCCTTCAGCCACGCCTCGACCCACGGCTGGTCGAGGAACCAGCCCATGTCGTCGCCCTTCCACGACAGCGCGAACCGCGCGCCGCCGTCGACGTCGTCGGCCTTGCGCGGAATTAGGTACGACGATCCGGCGACCTCCTCCTCCGCCACCGCGGTGTCGAAGGAAAACACCACGCGGTGGGTGTGGCCGTGCTCGGCGTCCTCGCCGGGAGCCAGCGGCACGATCCGCGCGCGCGCCCAGTTGCGCGGCCCCTGAACGAAATCGGTGGCGCGCAGGCGTAAGTACGGCACCGGCACCCAGACGTCGCTGAACACCTCGAGGCTCTCCGCCAGCGGGGTTTCGAGCTTGGCGTCGGGGGTCATCGCGGCGTGGGTGTTGGGGTGGAGGTAGGCGTCGCGGGCGTCGTCGTATTCGAGGCGAATCAGCCCCGCCGATCCGTCGGTGCGGCGCACGAACGCGCCCGGCGCTTCCTTGCGCGGCTCCACGGAAAGGCCGAAGTCCATGAACTGGATGCCCGACCGCATGATCAGCGTGGCGTCTTTCTCGAACTGGATCAGCTGTGCGAGCATCGTTCCCATCCCGTCATGCGCCGGAAGTCGACCGGCCAAAGGTTCATGGTTCTCTTACCTAGCGGGTCATGTCCACTGAATATTCAGGGCCTTGCTGCGGTTTCCCGGCGCACTTCGCCGCGCCCGAAGCGCCTTGCGTGCATTCCACCGTGGAACGGCCATAGCTCGAGCCGTCGCTACAGCGTGGGTCGTCCTGCCCGGTGATCACCAGCTTGCCGCCTTGCATCGTCGCTGCGCTGTTGCCGACGCAGGTGGTGCCGTCGCCGCGGGTGATCGTCACCTTGCCCTTGCCGTTCTGGAAATCGTACTCGACGCTGGCGGGCAGGCCGGTACGGGAATCCATCAGGCCGCCGCGCGAGGTCCACTTGCCGTTGAGGAAGTCGGTGCTGCCGCCCGCCTTCGCCTGCGGCGGAATGGTGAGCGGCGTCTCGGGCTTGGACGGGGTCTTGGCAGCGTCGTTCGGCTGCGGCGGAGCCTTCTGATCCTGCGGCGCGGCGTTGTCCTTCGGCGCATCGGGCTGCGGCGGGGCCTTCTGGTCCTGCGGCGATTGCGACGCATCCGGCTGCGGCGGCGGGGTCTGCTGGTCCTGCTGCGACGCACCGGGCGGCTGCGTCGCAGCGTCC
>LUYR01000009.1 GCA_001603335.1 Rhodospirillales bacterium Alpha_05
CCCTCGCCGCCGTCGCCGTCCGCCGCAAGGCGCTACGCGACGCCGCCACCGTTGCGCGCGACGAACGCCAGCGCGAAGCCCTCGCCGTCGGCTAACGCCGCGCAGCGGCAATAAAACTGAGAAAGGCGCTTCCGGATAATCGGCAGCGCCTTTCTCATGAGGTCGAGGAGGCAAGCCTCCTCGCGGGGTCGAGGGGCAGAGCCCCTCGCCTCAAGCCCCCCGCCGCGACCGCCGCTGCTGCGCCTTGTTCGGCTTCGACCGCGCCTTGCCGGCGTCGGTATGGCCGCGTGGATGTTCGGTCGCGAGGCCGAGTTCGGCGGCTTCGAGGCGTTTGATTTCGTCGCGCAGGCGGGCGGCTTCCTCGAATTCGAGGTCGGCCGCGGCGGCGAGCATGCGCTTCGAGAGGTCGGCGATGTAGGCCTTGAGGTCCTTGCCGACGAGGTGCTGGGTATCGTCGCCGGTGCCGACGGTGACGTAGTCGGCCTCGTAGGGGCTTTCGATGACTTCCGCGATGCGCTTCTTGATGCTTTCGGGCGTGATGCCGTGGAGGGCGTTGTAGGCCTGCTGTTTTTCGCGGCGGCGCTGGGTTTCGGCGAGGGCGAAGCTGAGGGAGTCGGTCATCTTGTCGGCGTAGAGGATGACCCGTCCGTCGACGTTGCGCGCGGCGCGGCCGATGGTCTGGATCAGCGAGCGGGTGGAGCGGAGGAAGCCTTCCTTGTCCGCGTCGAGGATCGCGACCAGGGCGCACTCGGGGATGTCGAGGCCTTCGCGCAGCAGGTTGATGCCGACGAGCACGGTGAACACGCCGAGGCGGAGGTCGCGGATGATCTCGATGCGTTCGAGGGTTTCGATGTCCGAATGCAGATAGCGGACGCGGATGCCGTTCTCGTCGAGGTATTCGGTGAGGTCTTCCGCCATGCGCTTGGTCAGCGTGGTGACGAGGACGCGCTCGCCCTTGGCCTCGGCGAGCTTGCACTCGGCCATCAAGTCGTCGACCTGGGTTTCCACCGGGCGGACGTGACAGACCGGGTCGAGCAGGCCGGTGGGGCGGATCACCTGTTCGATCAGTTCGCCGCCCGCCTGCTCCATCTCCCACGGACCGGGAGTGGCGGAGACGTAGACGGTCTGCGGCCGCATCGCGTCCCATTCCTCGAACTTGAGCGGGCGGTTGTCGATGCACGAGGGCAGGCGGAAGCCGTATTCGGCGAGGGTGGACTTGCGGTTGAAGTCGCCTTTGTACATGCCGCCGATCTGCGGCACGGTGACGTGGCTTTCGTCGACGAACAGCAGCGCGTCTTCCGGCAGGTATTCGAACAGGGTCGGCGGCGGCTCGCCGGGATTGCGGCCGGTAAGGTAGCGGGAATAGTTCTCGATGCCTTTGCAGTGGCCGGTGGCTTCGAGCATTTCGAGGTCGAAGGCGGTGCGCTGGCTGATCCGCTCGGCTTCGAGGTGCCGACCTTGCGCGAGGTATTGGGCGGTGCGCTCCTTGAGCTCGGCCTTGATCTTCACCATCGCCTGGGAGAGCGCGGGGCGGGGGGTGACGTAGTGGCTGTTGGGGTAGACGCGGATCGCGGGCAGGCTCGCGGTGCGCTCGCCGGTGAGCGGGTCGAACTCCGCGATCGCCTCGATCTCGTCGCCGAAGAAGCTCACCCGCCAAGCGCGGTCTTCATAGTGGGCGGGGAAGATTTCGATCACGTCGCCGCGCACGCGGAAGGCGCCGCGCTGGAACGCCATGTCGTTGCGCTTGTATTGCAGCGTCACCAGCTCGCGCATCACGTCGCGCGGGTCGATGCTCTGCCCCTCGGCGAGGTCGAAGACCATGCGGGCGTAGGATTCCGAGCTGCCGAGGCCGTAGAGGCAGGAGACCGAGGAGACGATGATCACGTCGCGGCGTTCGAGAATGGCGCGGGTGGCGGCGTGGCGCATCCGGTCGATCTGCTCGTTGATCGCCGAATCCTTCTCGATGAAGGTGTCGGTGCGCGGCACGTAGGCTTCCGGCTGGTAGTAGTCGTAGTAGGAGACGAAGTACTCCACCGCGTTCTCGGGGAAGAACGCCTTCATCTCTTGGTAAAGCTGCGCCGCGAGGATCTTGTTGGGCGCGATCACCAGGCTCGGGCGCTTCAATGCGGCGATCGCGTGGGCGACGGTGAAGGTCTTGCCCGAGCCGGTCACGCCGAGCAGGACCTGGTCGGTCAGGCCCGCTTCCAACCCCTCGGTCATCTTCGCGATCGCGGTGGGCTGGTCGCCCGCCGGGGCGAAGTCGCTCACCATCTTGAAGTCGGCGGGCGGACCGGCGGGAGGGCGCTGGTACATCGGCAGAATGCTGTTCATCGGGGTCCTTCGGGCGACGGTTCGGGAGTGCCGTGCGCGCCACGGTTTCGATAGCTAAAAATGGGTAGGTCTTTCGGCCTAAGAGGCTTGCGCCGCCTGGGGGCCGCCGGTATCGTCCAAGGGTCGTCTCGCCCCTCAATCCACGATCCAAGAAGGTCAGGAACCATGTCGATCATCGCCGAGCGTTTGTCCGCGATCAAGCCCTCGCCCACGCTTGCCGTCTCCTCGAAGGCCGCCGAAATGAAGGCCGCCGGTGCCGACGTCATCGGCCTCTCCGCCGGTGAGCCGGACTTCGATACCCCGCAGCACGTCAAGGACGCCGCCAAGGTCGCGCTCGACAAGGGCTACACCAAGTACACCGCGGTCGAAGGCATCCTGCCGCTGCGCCAGGCGATCTGCGCCAAGTTGAAGCGCGACAACAACCTGACCTACACCCCGGACCAGATCCAGGTCGCCTGCGGCGGCAAGCAGAGCATCTACAACGCAATGATGGCCACCGTCGACGCAGGCGACGAAGTGATCATCCCGGCGCCCTACTGGGTCAGCTACCCGGACATCGTGCTGCTCGCGGGCGGTAAGCCGGTGTTTGTTATGGGTAAGGAAGAGACGGGCTTCAAGGTCACCGCCCAAGACGTGGAAAAGGCGATCACGCCGAAGACCAAGTGGCTGGTGCTGAACTCGCCGTCCAACCCCTCGGGCGCGGCCTACACCGCCGAAGACCTCAAGGCGATCGGCCAGATGCTCTTGAAACATCCGCAGGTCTGGGTGATGACCGACGACATGTACGAATTCATCGTCTACGACGGCTTCAAGTTCGCGACCATCGCCGAAGTGGTGCCGGAACTCTACGACCGCACCCTGACCTTGAACGGCCTCTCCAAGGCCTACGCGATGACCGGCTGGCGCGTCGGCTACGCCGCGGGCCCGGCCAACGTGATCAAGGCGATGAACAAGATCCAGTCGCAGAGCTCGACCCACACCACCTCGATCGCGCAGTATGCCGCCGTCGAGGCGCTGAACGGCGACCATGAGTTCATCAAGGAGCGCAACGCCGCCTTCAAGGAACGCCGCGACACCGTCGTCTCGATGCTCAACCAGGCGACCGGCCTTTCCTGCCGTACCCCGGAAGGCGCGTTCTACGTCTATCCGTCGTGCGCGGGCTGCATCGGCAAAAAGACCGAGGACGGCGTGACGATCACCGACGACAACGTCTTCGTCGCCCAGCTCCTCGAAAAGACCGGCATCGCCGTGGTCCAGGGCGCGGCCTTCGGCCTCTCGCCCTACTTCCGCATCTCCTACGCGACCTCGATGAAAAACCTCGTCGAAGCCTGCACCCGCATCCAGACCTTCTGCAACTCGCTGCGCTAATCGCAGCCGAGCCGCGAACCGAAACCCCCGGGGCGAAGGCTCCGGGGGTTTTTCTTAAGGAGGACCTGGGAAGATGCTTCGTCTGGATGGAGGCCGGTAATTGAGCTGCAAGAACCGAACGTATTATGCCGTTTGGGCTGCGGTGGGTGCAGTCCCTCCACTCGTATGGTTTGTCGCTTGGATGTTTGGGGATTGTGTGCGTGGTCCGTACGGAGTAATCGATCGGATCCAGATGTTCTTCCCAACTTCTCTTCTTCTGATGGCTGCGCCAAATAATGAGGGCATGTGGTTGTTCTTGGTGAAGGTTGCAGCACTTCTCCTAAATTCGACGCTGTTTTCGCTGATCGGCTGGATAATTAGGGTTGTAGCTGCATCTGTCGTCGATCTTAACCGACGCGACGGGTGATCGCCGCGTTGCGGCAATCCAAGAAGTCATGGGTTCCAAGGGGCCTCCCTCCGGGGGATTTCCGCGCTCAGGAATGCCCACCGAGCATTCCTGCCGCCTTCGGCGACCGCGCTCCAATACCCTTGGCGGGTGAGGGCGGAGCCCTCGTGTTTTTGATGCATTGCCCCGCCCCTTCGGGCGGGGATTTTTGTTGCATCGGGGGTGCCGTCCTGTGACGATGGGGACGGCACTCAATGACCCCTGACGGGGGGATGGAAGCGCCTTCCCGTTGCAGGGGGCCACTGGCCGAACGGCCGAGGTCGGGGACGCACTCGACCCGAAGTGGACCAGCCCAACCGGGAACGCGCAATGGTTCCCACTGGCTCCTTCCGGCATTTCGGCCGCGAACCGCGGGAGGAACCATAATGCCTGACAACGTGGAAACCACCCGGCGTGCGACACGTGTTGCCGCCATCGTCGGCCCGTATACCAGCGGCAAGACTTCGCTGATGGAGAGTCTGTTGTTCGTCTCCGGCGGAGTCACCCGCAAGGGCTCGGCGGCGGACCGATCGCGCCTCGGCGACACCCCGGCGGAAGCGAAGAGTCGCGAGATGAGCGTGGAGGCGGTGGCGGCGACGACCACGTTCCTCGGTGACACCTGGACCCTGCTCGACTGCCCCGGTTGGGTGGAGTTCCTGCAGGATGCGCGGCACGCCCTGATGATGGCGGATATCGCGGTGGTGGTCTGCGATCCCGACCCGGCGCGCGCGGTGATGGTTTCGCCGTATTTGAAGTTCCTCGACGACCACGACATTCCCCACCTGATCTTCATCAACCGGATGGAGCACGCCAAGGCCGGCCATGCGGAAATCCTCGAGGCGCTCCAGGCGGTCTCCGAGCGGCCGCTGGTGATGCAGCAGATTCCGATCGTCGAGGGCGAGGCGGTCACCGGCTACGTCGACCTGATCCACGAGCGCGCCTACCACTACGAGGAGGGCAAGCCCTCCAGCCTGATCAAGATGCCCGCGGCGATCGCCGACATGGAGCAGGGCGCGCGCCAGGAGTTGCTGGAAAGCCTCGCCGACTTCGACGATGCGCTGATGGAAGAGCTTCTCAACGACGCGGTTCCGGCCAAGGGCGAGGTGTTCGGCTCGCTCACCCGCGACATCGCCGCGAATCTGGTGGTGCCGGTGCTGTTCGGCGAGGCCGAGCGCGACCACGGCGTCAACCGCCTGTGGAAGGCGCTGCGCCACGACGCGCCGACGCCGGAAGCAACCTGGGAGCGCCGCCAGGCGGTGACGCCGAAGGGCATCGCGCAGGTGTTCAAGACCCAGCACGCCCAACACACCGGCCGCCTCGCCTGGCTGCGGGTGTGGGAGCAGGGCCTGAGCGACGGCATGACCCTCGCCGGGCAGCGCATCGGCGGGCTTTATGCGCTCCAGGGCGGTGAGGTGAGCAAGGTTCCGCATGTCGGCGTCGGCGCGATCGCGGCGGTGTCGAAGCTCGAGACCGTGCGCCCCGGCGACGTCCTCACCGAAACCGAGGCGCTCTCGCCCGAGCTTTGGCCGAAGCCGCCGCAGGCGCTGTTCGCGCTCAAGCTCTCGACGGTGAAGTCGGGCGACGACGTCAAGCTCTCGACCGCGCTCGCGCGTCTCACCGCCGACGACATCTCGCTCACCTTCGGCCCCAACCCGGATACCGGCGAACTGCTGCTCTGGGGGATGGGCGAGATTCACCTGATGACCGCGGTGGATCGGCTGAGGAGCGTCCACAACGTCGAGGTCAGGGCGGAGCGGCCGACCGTGCCGTTCAAGGAAACCATCCGCAAGCCTTGCTCGGAACGCGGCCGCCACAAGCGCCAGACCGGCGGCCACGGCCAGTTCGGCGACGTGGTGCTGGAGATCCGGCCGCAGCCGCGCGGCGCGGGCTTCGCCTTCGCCGAGAAGATCGTCGGCGGCGTGGTGCCGCGCAACTACTTCAGCGCGGTCGAGGCCGGGGTGCGCGAAAGCCTCGGGCGCGGCCCGCTCGGCTTCCCGGTGGTCGACCTTGCGGTGACGCTGGTGGACGGCTCGTACCACGCCGTCGACAGCTCGGAAATGGCGTTCAAGACCGCCGCCGGCATCGGCATGCGCGCGGCGCTGCCGAAGTGCGATCCGATCCTCCTGGAGCCGATCTGGGCGGTTTCGGTGGCGGTGCCGTCGGAATGGACGTCGAAGGCGCAGCGCGCGCTGTCGCAACGTCGGGCGCAGATCCTCGGCTACGACAAGCGCCCCGGCTGGAACGGCTGGGACGTGGTGAAGGCGCAGGTGCCGCAGATGGAGGTGCACGACCTGATCCTCGAACTGCGCTCGCTGACCATGGGCGTGGGTACCTTCGAGTGGGTGTTCGATCACCTCGCCGAGCTCACCGGCCGCGCGGCGGACAAAGCCGTGGCAGACAATAAGGCGCTGACCGAATAATTTTCCTGGCGGTGGCAAAAAAGGCTTCCCATATCCTGGATATCCATCGATCAGAAGCCTTGTCAGACGGAACCGGCCCCCCTCGGTTCCGTCTTGTTTTTTCAGGGTAACGGAGTAGACTCCGCGGCACTCACCCGGTCCGGGCCCCTCTGGCGGCGAAGACGTTCGTCGCGATGTCGGACCGCGTTGTAACCGCGCTGACGTAGCGTGCCCGTTCCCGATTTTCACATGTTTGATCAGATCTGGCCGATGGCCGGGACCCCGTTCATGGGGCAGCCGGTTATGGTTTGGTGTCTGTTTCTGGCCCTGGTCGCTGCGCTGCTGGCGTTCGACCTGAAGGTCCTCAACAAGCACGACCATGCGATTGGCTTTCGCGAAAGTTTCCGAATCACCACCCTCTACGTCGCGATCGCGCTGGCGTTCGGCGGGTTCGTGTGGTGGTACATGGGGCATGAGGCGGCGATCCTCTACGTCACCGCCTACCTCGTCGAGGAGAGCCTCTCCCTCGACAACGTCTTCGTGATGTCGGCGATCTTCGCCGCGTTCGCGATTCCGCCCAAGTACCAGCACCGCGTGCTGTTCTGGGGAATCGTCGGCGTGGTGGTGATGCGCGGCGTGATGATCGCGGTGGGCGCCGCGATGATCGAGCGCTTCGATTGGATTCTCTACGTCTTCGGCGGCTTTTTGATCTTCACCGGGGCGCGCATGGCGATCAGCCACTCGAGCGCGCCCGAGCACCCCGAGGAATCGCGCCTCGTCACCCTGGTGCGGCGGGTGATTCCGATTTCGAAGGAGTTCCACGGCCACGACTTCATCGCGCGGGTGCCGACCGCCACCGGCTTCCGCCGCATCGCGACGCCGCTGTTGCCCGCGCTGCTGGTGATCGAGGCCGCCGATCTGGTGTTCGCGCTCGACAGCATCCCGGCGGTGCTGTCGATCACCACCAACACCTTCATCGTCTTCACCTCCAACATCTTCGCGATCCTCGGCCTGCGCGCGCTCTATTCGGTGCTCGCGGCGATGGTCGGCCGCTTCCAGTACCTGCACTACGGCCTCGCGGCGGTGCTGGTGTTCATCGGCGGCAAGATTTTCTGGGAGGAGACGATCGGCCACGTACCGCCGCTGGTGTCGCTCGGCGTCACCGTGTGCCTGCTCGGCAGCGCGATCGGGCTGTCGCTGGCGCGCGCCTCGGTCGAGGCGCTGGAGCAGAAGTAGGCGGGGAAAAACGCGCAATAAGAAAGGAGCCCTTGGGGGGAAGGGCTCCTTTCGGGGCTGACCGGAAATCTCTTGCGGTCCAAGAGGGGGAGGGAAACCGCTTCGAGCCTGGAACCCTAAGGAGTTCCGTTTTTCCGGCTGGTCCGGCAACGACCATGTCTGGGGGGGAAGCGTCGTTGCCGTATGTGGGGTTGCTGTCCTTTGTCTGCCGTAACCGCGAGGAAACCCACTTTCGTGGGAGAACCGAGGAATGAGTTTTCCGTTTCACCTTCAATCGACATCCTCATGTTCACACAGGGGCACGCAACCCGGAAGCGGGAATATCCGATTAATTTGATCGGAATTATCGGAGCGTGATGGCGCGCACTTGTCGATATGACCGGAATGCGCAATTAAGAAGGTGGCGCAATCCGGTTTTGCGTGACGGGGTGGGGAAAGTCTTTGCTGCGGTGTTTGAGTTTGCGTGTCGCGGTTCTCGCGATTCTGGTTTTGGCGGTTTTGGCGATCTGTGCGGCGGTTGAGCTGCTGGCGGTTTGGAGCGGTGTCGCATCGCCCGCCGACCCTCACGAAATCCTCGGCTTCAGCGAGCGGGTGCTGCTCGCGGGGGTGGTGATCCTTGCCGCGGCGGTGCCGCTGACGCTGGCGGTGTTGCGGCGGCGCGAGCGCAGCCTCGCGCGCATCGCGGCGGAAGTCGCGCGGATTCGCGGCCTCGATTTCGCCCGCCCGTCCGACCTGCCGCTCGACCCCGACAGCGCGGGCATCGGCTTCGAGGTCGGCCTGCTGCGCGACGCGCTGCGCCAGCGCGACCGCGAGTTCGC
>LUYR01000010.1 GCA_001603335.1 Rhodospirillales bacterium Alpha_05
GGGTCGAGGAGGGCGCGGCGGCGCGGCCCGGCGGCGGGATTGAAGACGATGATCATCGGCGGACGCATCCCGGTTATGTCGGTGGTATCTGACATATCCCGGACATGTGAAAGTGATGTTTAAGTTGTGTAAAACAAATATGAAATGCCGTCACAAAGGCGTCAAAACAGTGGATGACGCCGCCTCGATGGAATAAAAGCACGGACATCGGCGCACGGAGCGCGCGGGAATTCTTTCGAGGATCGGTATCCATGACTGCGATGGACAATTCGGCCACGTTTCGTTACCGCACCATCTGGATTTCCGACGTTCATCTCGGCACGCGTGGGTCGAAAGCCGAATATCTCCTCGACTTCCTCAAGCGCTGCGACTCCGAAACCCTCTACCTCGTCGGCGACATTCTCGACGGCTGGCGGCTGCGCAAGGGGTGGTACTGGCCGCAGTCCCACAACGACGTGGTGCAGAAGCTGCTCAGGAAGGCGCGAAAGGGCACCAAGGTGGTGCTGATCCCCGGCAACCACGACGAATTCCTGCGCGGCTACACCGGCGTCGAGTTCGGCCATATCCCGATCCATCGCCACGCGATCCACGAAGGCGCGGACGGCCGCAAATACCTCGTGATCCACGGCGACGAGTTCGACGGCATCGTCAGCTACGCGCGCTGGCTCGCGCTCCTTGGCGACACCGCCTACACCCTGGCGCTGGTGGCGAACCGCTGGTTCAACGCGCTCCGGCGCAAGCTCGGCCTGCAATACTGGTCGCTCTCCGCCTACCTCAAGCACCGCGTCAAGAACGCGGTGGCGTTCATCGCCAACTTCGAGAGCGCGATGGCCGACGTCGCCCGCAAGCGCGGCGTTTCCGGCGTGATCTGCGGCCACATCCACCACGCCGAGATGCGGATGATCGGCGACATCCTTTATTGCAACGACGGCGACTGGGTGGAGAGCTGCACCGCCCTGGTCGAACACTTCGACGGCCGCCTCGAGATCGTCCGCTGGCTCGAAGGCGGCGGGCGGGCGATGGCGCTCAAAGACGGCTTGCTCGTCGAACCCGCCACGCCGCTGCTGCCCGCGCTCGGCAAGCTGCCGGAAACGGTGGCTTCCTGATGCGGATCGTGATCGTTACCGACGCCTGGACGCCCCAGGTCAACGGCGTGGTGCGCACCTACCAGACCCTCAAGGGGGTGATGGAGGGCATGGGGCACGGAATCGGATTCATCACGCCCTCGGATTTCCGCTCGGTGCCGTGCCCGACCTATCCCGAGATCCGCCTTGCGCTGTTCCCCGGCCGCAAGCTCGCGCGCCTGATCGAGGCGGCCCAGCCCGCGGCGATCCACATCGCGACCGAAGGCCCGCTCGGCCTCGCGGCGCGGAAATATTGCCTCAAGCGCAAGCTCCCCTTCACCACTGCGTTCCACACCAAGTTCCCCGAATACGTCCATGCCCGCACCGGTTTGCCGGTGCGTTGGGGCTACGCCGCGATGCGTTGGTTCCACGGCCCGTCGCGGACGGTGATGGTGGCGACCCAGGGGATCGAGGACGAACTTCGGGAATGGGGCGTCGGGCGCATCCGGCGCTGGACGCGCGGCGTCGACACCGAGCTCTTCCGCCCGCGCGACAAGGGCTTCCTCGACCTGCCGCGCCCGATCAGCCTCTACGTCGGCCGCGTCGCGGTGGAAAAGAACATCGAGGCGTTCCTTAAGCTCGACCTGCCGGGCACCAAGCTCGTCGTCGGCGACGGGCCGCAGAAGGCCGAGCTGGCGCGCCGCTACCCCAACGTGGTGTTCGCGGGCGCGAAGGCGGGCGAGGACCTGGCGGCCCACTACGCCGCCGCCGACGTCTTCGTCTTCCCCAGCCGCACCGACACCTTCGGCCTGGTCCTGCTCGAAGCCCTCGCCTCCGGGGTGCCGGTGGCGGCGTATCCGGTGGCGGGGCCCAAGGACGTTCTCGGCGACGCGCCGGTCGGCGTGCTGAGCGAAGACCTGCGCGCCGCGGCGCTGGCGGCGCTCGAGGTTTCCCCCGCGGCGTGCCGTGCC
>LUYR01000011.1 GCA_001603335.1 Rhodospirillales bacterium Alpha_05
TTGGTCATGCCCGGCCGCCACTGGTCGGTGGGCTTGAGCATGATGGTCGTCTCGATCATCTCGACGGGGGCAGGATCGGTGGGCGTGTCGAAGCGGCCGAGTTTGCCGGCCACTGAGGCGACCTCGGGCATTTGCCGGATGGTGCGGTCCTGCCAGGCCATGATGCGTTTGACCTCGGTGAACGACGTGCTCGGCACGAGCACCGGCATGAAGAGCAGGCTGCCCTCCTCCAGCGTGGGCATGAACTCGCTGCCGAAGCCGCGCGCCCACGCCGGGTCGCCAAGCGAGGTGCGCCAGGTGCGTGGCAGGCCAAAGGCGATCACGAGGCAGCACGCGAGGAGCGCGACGGCGAGGGACAGCACGGTCTTGCGCGAGCGCAGCGCCCAGTCGAGGACGGGGTCGTAGATCGCGAGCAGGGCGCGCATGAGCCAGTTGCGCTCCTCGTTGTGAAACGGGCCGCGGACGAGCAGCGTGCAGAGCACCGGCACGAGGGTCACGGCGAGCAGCGTCGCTCCGACCATCGCGAAGGTCTTGGTCCAGGCCAGCGGGTGAAAGAGTTTCCCCTCCTGGCCGGTGAGGGCGAAGATGGGCACGAAGGCCAGCACGATGATGCCCATCGCGAAGAAGATCGGCCGGCCGACTTGTTGCGAGGCTGTCAGCACCGTGTGCCAGGTCTCGTCGGCGGTGAGCCGTCGGCCGCGCGCGGTCTCGGCCTGCTCGCAATGCCGGATCACGTTTTCGGTGGTCACGATGCCGGCATCCACCAGTACGCCGATGGCGATGGCGATGCCCGTGAGCGACATGATGTGCGAGGTGATGCCGAACTCCTTCATCAGGATAAACGCGATCAGGATCGAGGCCGGCAGCGGCAGCGTGACCGTTAGGATGCTGCGGAAGTGAAACAGAAAAAGGATGTGCACCAGCGTGACCAGGATCACGGCCTCCCACAGCGTGTGTTTGAGCGTGTCGATGGCGCGGGCGATTAGATCGCTGCGGTCGTAGAACGGCTCGATGGTCACGCCCGCAGGCAGGCCTGACGCGATCTGCGCGATGCGCGCTTTCACGTCCTGGATCACGCGGTAGGCGTTTTCGCCCGAGCGCATGACGACCGTGCCGCCGACGACCTCGCGGCCATCGACGTCGAGCGAGCCCCGGCGGTAGTCCCCGCCGATCTGCACGGTGGCGATGTCGCGGAGGTACACGGGAGCGCCTCCGCGCGTGGCGACGGCGACCTGCTCGATATCGGCGGCGCTTTCGAAGAGCCCGCGGCCGCGCACGACGAACTCCTGGCCGTTTTCCTCGAGGGTTTTTCCGCCCACGTTGAGATTGTTTTTGGGCAACGCATTCATCACGTCGGCGAGCGACACGTCGTGGGCGCGGAGCTGCGCCGAGGAGACCTCGACCTGATACTGGCGCACGAATCCGCCGATGCCCGCGACCTCGGCCACGCCCGGCACCGACGCGAGTTGGTAGCGCACAAAATAGTCCTGCAACGCGCGCAGCTCGCCGAGGTCGTGTCTGCCGGAGGCGTCTTTCAGGTAATATTGGTACACCCAGCCGAGTCCGGTAGCGTCGGGGCCGAGCCGTGGCA
>LUYR01000012.1 GCA_001603335.1 Rhodospirillales bacterium Alpha_05
CGGCGCAGGAAGCCGCGCGCGCCGAGCGCGAACGCCGCGCCGCGGCGATCGAGACCCTCACCCGCACCTTCGACGCGAAGGTCTCGGGCGTGCTCGAGATCGTGACCTCGGCCTGCACCGAGATGGACGCCACCGCGCAGTCGCTTTCGGCCAATGCCGAGCAGACCAGCCGCCAGTCGGCGGTGGTCGCTGCGGCGACCGAGGAGGCCTCGACGAGCGTGCAGACCGTCGCTTCGGCGGCGGAGGAGCTTGCCGCGTCGGTCAACGAGATCGGCCGTCAGGTGGCGCACGCGAGCGACGTCAGCATCCGCACTGCGGAGCAGGCCGAGCGCGCCGAGGCGACGGTCAAGGGCTTGGCGGCGAACTCCGCGCGGATCGGCGAGATCGTGAACCTGATCAACGACATCGCCAGCCAGACCAACCTCCTTGCGCTCAACGCCACGATCGAGGCGGCGCGCGCGGGCGACGCGGGCAAGGGGTTCGCGGTGGTTGCCGGGGAGGTCAAGAACCTCGCCAGCCAGACCGGCCGGGCGACCGGCGAGATCGGCGCGCAGATCGGCGCGGTGCAGACCGCGACCCAGGACGTGGTCACCGCGATCTCGGGTGTCGTCAGCAGCATCGGCGAAATCCGCGAGGTGTCGTCGGCGATCGCCGCGGCGGTCGAGCAGCAGGCGGCAGCGGCGGCGGAGATCGCCCGCAACGTGCAGCAGGCGGCGGCGGGCACCCAGGAAGTCGCGAGCAATATCGAGGGGGTCAACCAGGCCGCCGGGGAAACCGGTGCGGCCTCGCAGCAGGTGCTCTCGGCGTCGCGCTCGCTCTCCTCCGAGGCGATCGAACTCAAGACCGTGGTGCAGGACTTCCTCGCGGGCGTCCGTAAGGCCTGACCCAAGGCGCTGATGCAAAAGCAAAAGACCCGCTTCGGCGGGTCTTTTTTTGGGCTCAGAGGCGGGTGGGGTTGACGCGGATGACGATGCGCCGGTTGATCTCGCGATTGACCGGCAGGGGGTTGCCGAAGGGATCGAGGTTCGGCACCTTGGGGGCGACGTCCGCCAGCCCCACCGCGCGCAACCGCGTCGGCGTCATCTGCTGCTCGATGAAGTAGCGCACCACGCCGGTCGCCCGCGCCGCCGAGAGTTCCCAATTGGAGGGGAAGATCGGCGAGTGGATCGGCGTGTCGTCGGTGTGGCCCTGAACCTCGACCTGGAAGTTTTTGTAGATGTCGGCGTTCAAGGTGTCGGCGACGCGCTTGAGGATCGGCTTGGCGTCGTTGCGCAGCGTCGCCGAGCCCGGGTCGAAGAACGACGACGACGCGAATTCGATGATCACCCCCGCGGAATCCGAGCCGATGCTCGAGGTTTCCTGGACGTTCATCTCGACCAGGATTTCCTTCACCTCGCGCTTGAGGTTTTCGAGCGGGGTTTCGATGTCGCGCTTGCCGACGCCCTTGGCCATGCCTGCCTGGACCTGCTCGAACATCGCCATGTCGACCTTCGAGATCGAGGCGAGCAGGATGAAGAAGCCGAGCAGCAGGGTGACCATGTCGGCGAATGTCGCGACCCAGTCGTCCTCGCCGCCCTGCGGCTTGCGTGGGGGGCGTCGCGGGATCATGCGGGGCGTGCCTTCAGGTGCCGGTCGATGTTGAAGTGGATCGACGGGTCGAGGAAGGAGTTCATCTTGTCCTGGATGTAGCGCGGGCTCTTGCGCTCGGCGAGCAGGGCCATGCCCTCGGCGAGGAGATAGTTGCGGAACTGCACGATCTCTTCGCGCTGCTGGATCTTGCTCGCAGCGGGGAGGAACACCAGGCGCGCGGCGAGCACGCCGTAAAGCGTGGTGATCAGCGCCACCGACATGCCCGGCCCGAGCTGGGAGGGGTCGCTCGCCATGCTGTCGAGCATGATGATCAGGCCTACCAGGGTGCCGATCATGCCGAAGGCGGGGGCGGTGTTGCCCATGTTGCGCAGGATATCGGCGTTGATCACCGAACGCTCGAAGGTGGTCTCGACGGTGTTGCGCAGGATTTCGCGGATTTCGTTGCCGTTGTAGCCCGAGATCACCAGGTCGATGGCGAAGCCGAGGAAGCGATCCTGGCGCGCAAGGTTGCGCGCGTCCGCCTCAAGCCCCGGCAGGCCGCTCTTCTGCACGATGTAGCCCCAGCGGATCACCCGTCCGACTTCGTTGGTGAGGATGCTGCGGGAGAAGCGGTGGACGAACATGATCGACGCGGTGACGCGCAACGCGTTCAACACATATCGGGATTCGAATGCAATGAAGGTCGCGGCGAAAGTACCGCCGATCACCATGATGAAGCTGGCGAAGTCCAGAAACAGCATGTAGTTGGCGGTCTTGAGGACGATCGAGCTGACGAACAGGCCGAACCCCAGAATAATTCCTAGCACCGTGGTCAGCGACATCCGGCAAGGCTCCGCATGATGTTCCCCCTGAAGACCCGCACTCTAAATCATTCCCGGAACTAAATCATCACCGTATCGGCGGTGTCTCGGGCAATCGCGGATGGGTCATGTCCATATGGCCGGCGCGGTGCGTGCAGGGGTGTGACGGGGCACACACCCGGGCGAAATTATCTACGCTTTTTCAGGAACGAACAGGCAGCCGCTCGCAAGCGCGGCCAATGTGCGGCCGAGAACGCCGAGGACGATCAGCGTGGTGAGGCCGAGGGCGGTCCAGCAGATCGGCGCCATGCCATCCGCGCCGATCCGCTCGTGATACTCGAGGGTGGCGATGGTGAGCGCGTCGAGCGGGAAGGTGTAGGCCCACCACGATACCGCGAACGGCACGCGGAGGAACTGCCGCGCCATGGTCAGCACCAGGAGGCCGAGGAACAGGCCGAGGTAGTAGAGAATGCGCGCGAACGGATCCACGCCGTCGATCAGGCCGACGTAGGAGATGAATCCGATCGACGGCGGCGCGATCAGGATGAACAGAGTCGGCATGAACTTCGCGGCGAGTTGATCGTGGAAGACGATGCGGTAGAACACGATGGTGAACAGCACGACCCAGAAGCCGAAGCCGATGGCGAAGAAAAACCACGAAATTTCGGTGAAGCCGAGTGGCACTCCGGTGAGCGGCACGAGGATGTTGCCGACCACGGGAATGAACCACGCCGGGTTGGAATGGCGAATGTCGTGGTTATCGACGATCCACCGTTGGATCAGGATCAGGGTGAAGGCGAGGTGGATCGACGCGCCGCACGCCCAGAGCAGGAGCGCCCACGGCCCATCGAGGGAAAGCGCGGCTTTCGACAGTAGGAGTATGCTGATGCTGATCGCGGGGAAGAAGTTGGCGCGGATCGGGTGGTGGAACTCCTCGGCCACCGCAGCCGGATGGCGTGCGGCTTTCAGTGCATAAAGCAGGGCGATGGCGACGAACACCGAAGCCGCGAACAGGAGCGCGGCGTTGCTGAATTCCTTCGGCACGTGAAGGACGACGTGTGCCTTGCGCCACGCGAGCCCGAGGCCGCACACCCCCATGACCACGGCGAACAGGGGGACGGGAACGTGGGCGAGCCACGGTGCGGACGACGCGGGTGACGGTTCGGACATGATGTGACGGAAGCCCTGGGGGAATTCATTAGATTACCATAATCTAATGAAGGGTTCCGTGGGCCGCGTCAAGGCAACAAAAAACCGCGCCGGGGCGCGGTTTTGGTTCGCCCGAGGGCGAAAGAGTTGGAGGCCGGAGCCGGAATCGAACCGACGTGCAAGGATTTGCAGTCCTCTGCATGACCACTCTGCCATCCGGCCACCAGATCGGCAGAACCTCGTCCGGCGTACCGGTCGAGAGGGCGCCACTATACGGATGCAGCGCGGCGGATCAAGAGGTTTTTTCAGGTGGTTCGGGGAGCTGCGGAAGTTCGCGGCAAGGTGGATCGGGGAATTCGGGGAGGGTGCTGCGATCGGCGTCGCTGGGGTGCGGCGACGCCGCCGCGCTGGCTCCGGAGGAGGGATTCGAACCCCCGACCAGCCGGTTAACAGCCGGCTGCTCTACCGCTGAGCTACTCCGGAACACTGCGCTGCGGGCGGCGGTTTCGCCTGCATCGTGCCGGGTTGCCCCGGCGAGGTGGCGATCTATAAGGGATGGTCGGGCAGGGGTCAAGCGCCTTTTTTATCGATTTGCACAGACCGTTAAACCCTGCCGGGTTTGTTCTGTTTGTCTGTCGCCGGAGGCGGGGCTATATAAGGACGGCAGGACGCTACGGGACTGTAATCCCGCCGCGAACACGATCAACAGCGAAGGATACCCGCGATGGATTTCGAACTGGCGCGCCGCAACATGGTGGACAACCAGGTCCGCACCAATCGCGTCACCGACTCGCTGGTGATCTCGGCCCTGCGCGCCATTCCCCGCGAGCTCTTCGTGCCCGCCGGGCAGAAGGGCATCGCCTATCTCGACGACGACCTCGAGGTCGCGCCCGGGCGCTTCCTGATGGAGCCGATGATCCTCGCCCGCCTGCTGCAACTCGCCGAGATCCAGCGCACCGACGCGGTCCTCGATGTCGGCTGCGCCACCGGCTATTCCTCCGCCGTGCTCGGCAAGATGGCGTCGAGCGTGGTTGCGCTCGAGCAGGATGGGGAACTGGTCAACTGGGCAGCGGAAACCCTTCTCGGTCTCGGCATCGACAACGCGGTGGTGGTGGAGGGCAAGCTCTCCGAAGGCTTGGCCGACCAGGGGCCGTATGACGTGATCTTCGTCAACGGTGCGGTCGAGCGAGTGCCGGAAGGCCTGCGCGAACAGCTGGCCGACGGTGGCCGCCTGGTCGCGGTGGTGCGGGGCGAAAAAGGGATCGGCCATGCCACCCTGGTGACCCGCAGCGGCACCGCCTTCGGTCATCGGACCGACTTCGACGCCAACGCCCGCATCCTCCCCGGCTTCACCCGCCAGCCGACCTTCGTATTCTGACGGTCTTGTGGCAGTTCGTGCGAGCCGCGCGCTAGCGCTGGACTTTGCCGCATCGGACGCATATCTCTCAGAGCGTCGGGACCCGCACCACGCGGGAGAGGGGGCTTTCATGCCATCCTTGGACCACCCACGGGAAGGGTGGTCGTATCGTCGAATATGGAGTTACTTCATGGCGAGTCTGAGCCATCGTCTGTCCGGCGGCATCGCCCTGGCCACGATCATGTGTGCGCTTTCCGGCCCTGCGCGGGCGGAAACCTTGAACGAAGCGATGGCCATGGCCTACGCCTCCAACCCGCAGCTGCTCGAGGAGCGCGCCTACCTGCGTTCGGTGGACCAGGGCGTCGCCCAGGCGCTGAGCGGTTGGCGCCCGACGGTGACGGTTTCGGCCGACGCGGCGCGGGTCAACCGTGATGGAAGTCGCGCCAATGGCGTCAGCCTGAACTCGACCCTGCGCCAGGAGCGCAGCGCGGCGGTGACGGTGAGCCAGCCGGTGTTTCAGGGCTTCGGCACGGTGAACGCGGTAGAGCAGGCCGACAACCAGGTGCTCGCCGAGCGCGAACGCCTGCGCTCGGTCGAGCAGACCGTGCTGCTGAACGCGGTAAACGCGTATATCGACGTTTGGCGCGACATGGCGGTGGTCGAGCTCAACACCAACAACGAGCAGGTCTTGCAGCGCCAGCTGGATGCGTCCCGCGACCGCTTCGACGTCGGCGAGATCACCCGCACCGATGTTGCGCAGTCCGAGGCGCGGCTCTCCCAGGCGCGCGCGTCGCGCGTCGCCGCCGAGGCCAATCTCCAGGTCTCGCGCGCGACCTACCAGCGCGTCATCGGCAAGATGCCCGACGACATCACCCGCGTGCCGCCGAGCGAGGCGCTTCCCGCCGACATCAAGGCGCTGATCTCCGAGGCGGTGGCCTCCAACCCCGACGCCCGCGCTGCCGACTACACCGTGCAGCAGCGCGAAAACGCGGTGGGCGTGGTGCGCGCCGAGCTTCTCCCCGACGTCCGCCTGGTGGCGAGCGCCGGCCAATACTACGACCAGACCTACTCGGACGACGAATCGACGGTCTATTCGGTCGGCGCGCAGATGACCGTGCCGCTTTATGAATCGGGTAGCGTCTATGCGCGCATGCGCGCCGCCAAGGATCTCGTGGCGCAGAGCCGCAAGACCCAGGAGCGGGTGCGGCGTCAGGTGGTGGAATCCGCCACCAGCGCGTGGGAATCCCTGTCCGCCGCGCGGGCGCAGATCGTCGCCTACCGCGAGGAGGTCCGCGCGTCGGAGATCGCGCTCGACGGCGTGCGCCGGGAATCGGAAGTCGGGTCCCGCACCGTGCTCGACGTGCTCGACGCCGAGCAGGAACTCCTCAACGCACGGGTCAACCTGGTTCAGGCGGAGCGCAACGAAGCCCTCGCGTCCTACCAGGCCGTGGTTGCCCTCGGCCGTCTCACCGCCGCGGATATGGGGCTTGATACACCGCTCTACGATCCCAAGGTTCACTACGACGAGGCCGCCAACAAGTGGATCGGCGGCGGCGTCTACTCGGACAACGGGTCCGAGGCGATGCGCCCGGCGAAGTAACCGAAAATCCGGTCAGCCGCCGCGACGCCCGGTTGCGGCGGCGATCAAATCCGGGTTAAGTTTTTGCAAGACCTGTGTTATGGGTTGTAATAAATGGGCTTGCCGGCCACGGTGGCGTCAAGCTTTCGGATTTTCGCGTGCAGAGGGCTGGGACATCCATGAGCGAGGATAAGGGCCAGCAAGAGCCGTCGATGGAGGACATTCTCGCCTCTATTCGCCGGATTTTGTCCGAGGATGACGGAAAGAAGGGCGGCGAGATCGCGCCTGCCGCCGAGCCGGCCCCGGTCAAGGCCGCGCCCAAACAGATCGGAAGAG
>LUYR01000013.1 GCA_001603335.1 Rhodospirillales bacterium Alpha_05
TCTGCCACTGGCATCGCACCCATCTGTTCTGCGGCGCGTGCGGCTCGCCGACCGAAAGCCGCGAGGCGGGCCACTCGCGCGCCTGCCTCAACCCCGACTGCGGCCGCATGCACTATCCGCGCCTCGATCCGGCGGTGATCATGCTGGTGGAGAGCTTCGACCCGGTGCGCAACCGCCCGGTCTGCCTGCTCGGCCACAACGCGCGCTTCCCCGAGGGCGTCTATTCCACCCTCGCGGGCTTCGTCGAGATCGGCGAAACCCTGGAGCAGGCGGTGCGCCGCGAAGTGCGGGAGGAGGTCGGCGTCGACGTCGACCTGGTCACCTACCGCGCCTCCCAGCCCTGGCCGTTTCCGTCGTCGATCATGCTCGGCTTCCGCGCCCAGGGCACCTTCGCGCCGCCGAAGCCCGACGGCATCGAACTCAGCGACGCGCGCTGGCTGACGCCGGAAGACCTCGACGCCGCCGCCGACTGGGAGGTCGAGGGCGCGCCGCTGCGTCTGCCGCGCAAGGATTCGATCGCGCGCTTCCTCGTCGAAAGCTGGCGTGCCGATCATCGGCAATAAAAAAAGGCCCGGATCGCTCCGGGCCTTTTTCGTAAGTGGCAGGCTTCCGCTTACTTCTGGAAGGTCACGGTGACCTGACGGTTTTCCGGTTCCTTCACGCCGTCGGCGGTCGGCTTCGGCAGGTTGGATTCGCCAAGCGCGCGTTCCTTCACCACGGTCGACGGCACGCCCTTGTCGGCGAGGGCCTTGACCACGGCGTTGGCGCGGCGTTCGGAGAGCGCCTGGTTGTACTGGCTGGTACCCGAAGCGTCGGCGTGGCCGGTGACGGTCACGGCGTTCGGCTTCTGGTTGCCGTAGGCGGCGACGATGCGGTCGATGAAGGTCTTGGCTTCATTCGACAGAGACGACTTGTCGAACGGGAAGAAGATCCGCCAGACCTGCTCGCCGGCCTGGTTCGCCTGGGCGACCGGCTTCGGAGCGGGCACGGCGCAATCCGGCACCGCCTTCATGAACTCGGCGCGGGTCCAGGCGATGTCGTCGGCCTGATGGCCTTCTTCCGACTGTTCCATCCAGTGCTCGAACCACGCCTGCGAGCGGGCGCAGGCTTCCGGAGCGGACTTGGCCGCGCCGGCGGCGAGGGCGCTGCTCAGGCGCTGGTAGCCCGAACCGATTTCGGCCACGTCCTTCTGGAGGTGACGCTGCGACGGCATCTGCAGGGCCGGCGGATGACCTTCGGCGGCCATCTGGGCGCGGCTGGTGAAGAAGTCGACGGAGATCCAGTCTTCTTCATGACGCTCGAACTTGGCGCGTTCGAGGTACTGCTGCTGCAAGGCCTTGGCGAAAGCATCGCCCTGGTTGGGCATCTTGGAGGTGCCTTCGATGTCCCAAGCGCAGCCGCTCAACATCAGCATTCCGGCGGCGGCGATCGCTGATCCGGTGTGAATACGCATTGTTATCTCCCTGATTGGTCTGGTTCGTGTGCGGCCCTGGCGGATCGCCGGACTTGGCCGTGCCTAGACAAATTAATCCCCTGCCCGGATTGTCTTGAAGTTAGTCATGCAAAGACGCGCCGCAAGGGCCAAAATGGGAAATATTCATACGACGGAACAGTTTGGCGTAAGCGGCGTTGACGTAATCGCGCCTAATCGTCGATCCGCACCGCCCACAGGTCGTAATCCTCGGCGTACTCGACTTCCGCCAGGACAATGTCGCCGACCGCGACTCCGACGTCGCCGTTGAGAAACACCGCGCCGTCGATATCCGGGGCATCGGCGGTCGAACGGCCGATCGCCCCCTCGTCGTCGACTTCGTCGACGATGATTTCGATGCGGCTGCCCACCTTGGCCGCCATCCGCGCCGCGCTCAGCTCCTGCTGCGCCTGCATCAGGCGTTGCCAGCGTTCGTCCTTGACCGCCTCGGGCACCTGGCCCGGCAGGTCGAAGGCCGGGGTGCCCGCGACGTTCTCATATTTGTAGCAACCGACGCGGTCGAGGCGGGCGGCTTTCAGCCAATCCAGCAGGGCCTCGAAGTCGGCGTCGGTCTCGCCCGGCAACCCGACGATGAAGGTCGAGCGCAGGGTCAGGTCCGGGACCCGGTCGCGCCAATCCTCGATCCGTTCGAGGAGGTCGGCGCGGTCGCCCGGGCTTCGCATGGTTTCCACCAGATGGGGTACGGAGTGCTGGAAGGGAATGTCGAGGTACGGAAGAATCGTGCGATCGGCCATCAACGACACCAGATCGTCCACCTCCGGCCCCGGATAGACCGCCTGCAACCGCACCCAGGCCCCGAATTTCCCCAGGGTCTCGCAGAGCGAAACGATGTCGGCGTCGAGGCTGCCGCCGCGCCAGGAACTTTCCGCATGGTTGAGGTCGCGGCCGTAGGCGGCGGCATCGTGGGAGATCACGATGAGCTCCTGCACGCCTGCGTCGACCAAGGCCTCCGCCTCGGTGATCACCGCGCCCGCGGCGCGGCTGACCAGCGGCCCACGCAGGCGCGGCACGGCGCAGA
>LUYR01000014.1 GCA_001603335.1 Rhodospirillales bacterium Alpha_05
AGCGCCCCGGCGCTCCCGCTTCCGGCAGCTCGGCTGCCACGCCGCGCGCCTCGCTGCTGTCGCCCGCGCAGCCGGTCAAGCTGCGCCAGCACAAGATCGAGCACCCCGACCTGATCGCCATCGGCAGCTCCACCGGCGGTCCGCAGGCGCTGTTCAAGGTGCTCACCGATCTTCGCGCCGGTGGCGCGATCAAGCAGCCGATCGTGATCACCCAGCACATGCCCGCGACCTTCACCACCATCCTCGCCGAGCACATCAGCCGGGTTTCCGGCTGGCCGGCGAAGGAGGGCCAGGACGGCGAAGTGCTGAAGGGGGGCAACGTCTACATCGCACCCGGCGGCTTCCACATGCTCCTCGAGAGCAAGGGAACCGAGACCGTGATCCGCATCGTCGACGCGCCGCCGGAGAATTTCTGCAAACCCGCAGTCGACCCGATGTTCCGCTCGATTGCCAAGGTGTTCGGCCGCCGCGTCCTCGCGGTGATCCTCACCGGCATGGGGTCGGATGGCGCCAAGGGCGGCGCCACCATCGTCGAGGCGGGAGGAAGCGTGATTGCCCAGGACGAGGATACCTCGGTGGTCTGGGGAATGCCGGGCGCGGTAGCGCAGGCCGGATTGTGTTCGGCGATTCTACCGTTGCAGGACATCGGTGCCTTCATCAAAAAAGTTGCGACAAGGCTGTAGCAGATGAAACCCGAAGATTTCGATTTCGTGGCGAAACTTCTGAAGGAACGGTCCGGCCTGGTCCTCTCCAAGGATAAGTCGTACCTCCTCGAAAGCCGGTTGATGCCTGTCGCGCGCCGGCGCGGCATGAAGGGACTGGACGAACTCGTCGCGGCGGTGCGCCGCATGGACGCGGCCCTGGTCAAGGACGTGACCGAGGCGATGACCACCAACGAGTCGTTCTTCTTCCGCGACGGCAAGCCGTTCGACCAGTTCCGCGAGCAGGTGATTCCGAACCTGCTGCAATCGCGCAAGGACAAGCGCGCGATCCGGATCTGGTGCGCCGCCTGCTCGTCGGGCCAGGAACCGTATTCCCTCGCGATCATCCTCAAGGAGATGGAGGCGAAGCTCGCGGGCTGGCGCATCGACATCATCGCCACCGACCTCTCCACCGAAATCCTCGAAAAGGCCAAGGCCGGCCTCTATTCCCAGTTCGAGGTGCAACGCGGCATGCCAATCCAGCTTCTGGTGAAGTACTTCCAGAAGAAGGACGAGATGTGGCAGATCGACCCGCGCCTGCGCGCGATGGTGCAGTTCCGCCCGCTCAACCTCCTCACCGACATCCGCTCGCCCTTGGGCACCTTCGACGTCGTCTACTGCCGCAACGTGCTGATCTACTTCGACCAGGAAACCAAGGGCAAGGTGCTCGCGGATATCGCCAAGCTCCTCACGCCGGACGGCTGCCTGTTCCTCGGTGGCGCGGAGACGGTCTTGGGCATCTCCGACAAGTTCAAGCCGATCGTCGGCCAGCGCGGCATGTACCAGCTCGCCAACGCCGCGCCCGCCAAAGTCTGAGCGCGCGCTTCGCCCACGAAAAAGCCCCCGGATCGGGGGCTTTTTTCATGTCGGGCGGGCAGGGGTCAGTTCGGGTCGCGCAGCACGTAGCCGCGGCCCCACACCGTCTCGATGTAGGCCTCGCCGCCGCTCATCGTCGCGAGCTTCTTCCTGAGCTTGCAGATGAACACGTCGATGATCTTCAACTCCGGTTCGTCCAGGCCGCCGTAGAGGTGGTTGAGGAACTGTTCCTTGGTGAGCGTGGTGCCCTTGCGCAGCGCGAGGAGTTCGAGGATGCCGTATTCCTTGCCGGTGAGGTGCACCGGCTGGGAGTCGATCGAAACCGAGCGGGCGTCGAGGTTCACCGTCATCCGACCGGTGCGGATCTCCGAGGCGGCGTGGCCCTTCGAACGGCGGATGATCGCGTGCAGGCGGGCGATCAGCTCGCCCTTCTCGAACGGCTTGGTTAGGTAGTCGTCGGCGCCGAGGCCGAGACTCTTGATCTTGCGGTCGGTGTCGTCCATCCCCGAGAGAATCAGCACCGGCGTCTGGTTGCGTCCGGCGCGGAGCTGGCGCAGTACGTCGAGGCCGTCCATGTCGGGCAGTCCAAGGTCGAGAATGATGATGTCGTATTCATAGAGGCGGCCGATCTCCAGGCCGTCCTCGCCGAGGCCGGTGGTGTCCACCACCATCGATTCCGACCGCAGCATCAGTTCGATCGCGCGCGCCTGCGCGACGTCGTCCTCGACAAGCAATACCCGCATCTTCCCGCCCCTCGGATATTAACCTTGGTTAACGAACCTTTACCTTAACGAAATGGCGCGAGGTGGGCAACTTTTTCCCGGTTTACTCGCTCTTAACGCCTCGCGGCTAATCTCGGGCATCGGCCATCCCCTTGAGTCGAAGGACGCAATGACGGTTCTGCTCCAGAACATGCTGCACGAGATCGAACGCCTGCCGGATTCGGAAATCTTCGGCCGCGTCACCGGAGTCTCGGGCATGCTCGTCGAGGTCGGCGGCGCGCACGGCGCGCTCTCGGTCGGCGACCGCTGCGACATCGTCGCCCGGGGTGGCCGCAAGGTTTCGTGCGAGGTGGTTGGTTTCCGCGCGCGGTCGGCGCTGCTGATGGCGTTCACCGCCCTCGACGGCGTCGGCCTCGGCTGCCGCGCCGAGGTCGCCGAGACCGAGCCGGTGATCTATCCGCATCCCTCGTGGCTCGGCCGAGTCGTCAACGCCTTCGGCGAACCGGTGGACGGCCTGGGGCCGCTGCAGAAGGGCAACGTCGCCTACTCGCTGCGTGCGCCCGCGCCTTCCGCCCACGCCCGCAACCGCGTCCACGGCAAGGTCGACCTCGGCGTGCGCGCCCTCAATACCTTCCTCACCTGCTGCCGCGGCCAGCGCATGGGCATCTTCGCGGGCTCCGGCGTCGGCAAGTCGTCGATCATGTCGATGATGGCGCGCCACACCCAGCTCGACGCCACCGTGCTCGGCCTGATCGGCGAACGCGGCCGCGAAGCCCGCGAGTTCATCGAGGACGACCTCGGGCCGGAAGGCCTGGCGCGCAGCATCGTCGTCTGCGCCACCTCCGACGAAAGCCCGCTGATGCGCCGCCAGGCCGCCTACACCGCGATGGCGGTCGCCGAGTTCCTCCGCGACATCGGCAAGGACGTGCTGATCCTGATGGATTCGGTCACCCGCTTCGCCATGGCGCAGCGCGAGATCAGCCTCTCCGCCGGCGAGCCGCCCGCCTCCAAGGGCTACACCCCCTCGGTGTTCGCCGAGCTGCCGCGCCTGCTCGAGCGCGCCGGACCCGGCATCGGCCAGGGCAGCATCACCGGCCTGTTTACCGTGCTCGTCGAGGGCGACGACATGAACGAACCGATCGCCGACGCGGTGCGCGGCATCCTCGATGGCCACGTCGTCCTCGACCGCGCCATCGCCGAACGTGGCCGCTACCCCGCGATCAACATCCTCAAGAGCGTCTCGCGCACCATGCCCGCCTGCAACACCATGGAGCAGAACGCCCTGGTCTCGCGCGCCCGCCGCCTGATGGCGACCTACGAGGACATGGCCGAACTCATCCGCCTCGGCGCCTACCGCCAGGGCAGCAACCCCGACGTCGACGAGGCGATCCACTACCAGGCGGCGCTCGAACAGTTCCTCGCGCAGGGCAAGTCCGAACACACCACCCTCGACGCGGGCTACGCCGCCCTCGAACACATCCTCTCGCACTAAAGGCGCGCCATGGCACAAGACATCAACGCGCTGATCCGTCTCAAGAAATTTACCGTCGACGAAGAGCGCCGCAAGCTCGGCGAACTCCTCGGCCACGAAGCCGAACTCACCCGCCGCGAACAGGCGCTCGAAGCCGGGGTGAAGCGCGAGCAGGAACTCGCGGCCGCCGATCCCACCAGCATCTGCGCCCAATCCTACGGCCGATTCGCCGAGTCGGTGGTGCGCGACCGCGCCCGGATGAAAGACGCCCGAACCAAGCTCGAAGCCGCTATCGCCCAGCAACAGGACGTCGTCGCCGAAGCCTACCGCGAGTTCAAAACCGTCGAAATCCTCCAGCAAAACCGCGACCGCCGCGCCGCCGCCGAACGCGCCCGCAAGGAACAAATCCTCATGGACGAAATCGCCGCCAACAATCACCGGCGGCGTCAGGTGGCGTGAAGAGCCAGGGCTCTGCCCTGGACCCGTTGGGGCCGAGGGCCCCAAACCCCTTAACTTGTTGTTCGCGCGTCAGCGCAATCAGCCATCACGCGGCGTGAGGGTCGATTGCCGCTTCGCGGCGAAAAAAATGGGGTCTGGGGGCCGCGCCCCCAGCGGGCCCGGGCAGCGCCCGGACCTTATTTTCCAAATGGTTCCATAAGCCGGGCAAAATTTGCCGCCCTGTTAACTTTCTTTTTAAGGCGAGGGGGCTAGGCTCTGCCCGAACGTCGCAGAGGAGTGGCGTTCGGGTCTCGAACGAGGGAACGCCGCATCGTGAACGCCTTCATCCAGTCGCTGCGCAGCCTTGGTCCCGCCCGCCTGATGGCGATGGCGGCGGTTTCCGTCGGTTTGCTCGGGTTCATCATCTATTTCACGATGCGCATGGGCTCGCCGAAGATGGAGTTGCTGTACAGCGACCTCGACACCAGCGCGGCGCGGGCGATCACCCAGCAGCTCGAGGCCAAGCAGATTCCCTATCAGCTGCGCACCGACGGCCGCGACATTTACGTTCCCGCCGACCAGATGCTGAAGATGCGCCTCGAGACCGCCGAGGTCGCGCACAATTCGGGCATCGTCAACGGCTACGAGCTGTTCGACAAGATGGACGCGCTCGGCGCGACCAACTTCATGCAGAACGTCAATCTGGTGCGCGCGCTCGAGGGCGAGCTGGCGCGCACGATCATGGCGATGGGCCCGGTGAAGCAGGCGCGCGTGCACTTGGTGCTGCCGAAGCGCGAGATGTTCTCGCGCGAGACCCAGGAGCCTTCCGCCTCGGTGATCCTGCGGGTGCAGGGCGGCGCCTTGACCAAGGGTCAGGTGAGCGCGATCCAGTACCTCGTCGCCTCGGCGGTGCCGAAGCTCAAGCCCTCGCGGATTTCCATCGTCGACGACAAGGGCGCGCTGCTGGCGCGCGGCTTCGAAGACGACAAGGAAGTGATGATCAACACCCACGAGGAAATGCGTCAGGCGCAGGAGCATCGCCTGTCGCAGTCGATCGAGGACCTCCTGGCGCGGACTATCGGCCCCGGCAAGGTGCGCGCCGAGGTCAGCGTCGAGATGGACTTCGACCGCGTCGTCACCAACCAGGAAACCTACGATCCCGACGGTCAGGTGGTGCGTTCGACGGTGACCGAGAACGAGAATTCGAAGACCGACGAGGCGCAGAACGACTCGGTGACGGTGCAGCAGAACATGCCCGACCCGAACCTCAACAACAACCAGGGCCGCGCCACCAGCGCCCAGAATCGCTCGACCGAGACGGTGAACTATGAGATCACCAAGAAGAGCATGAACTCGGTGCGCGAGAACGGCGTGGTGAAGCGGCTCTCGGTCGCGGTGCTGGTGGACGGCGTGACCTCCACCAAGCCCGACGGCACCAAGGACTACCAGGACCGCAGCAAGGAAGAGATGGACAAGATCGCCTCGCTGGTGCGCTCGGCGGTGGGCTACGACGCCCAGCGCGGCGACCAGGTCGACGTGATCAACATGCGCTTCCAGAGCATGGACGACGCCCTCGGGCCGGCAGACGAGACGATGCTGCTGGGCTTCACCAAGGCCGAGATCATGCGCATGGCCGAGGGCCTGGGCGTGGCGGTGGTGGCGATCCTGGTGATCCTGCTGATCGTCCGGCCGCTCGTCACCCGCGCCTTCGAGAGCCTGCCTTCGCCCTCCGAGCAGGCGAGCCGCCAGCTCCTCACCGAGAGCGGCGCGCCGCAGCTCGCAGCGCCCACCGGCTCGATGGTGCCGAGCGACGAGGACGACGAGCTCGAGACCGAGGAATTGATCGACATCGACAAGGTGGAAGGCCGGGTGAAGGCGTCCTCGCTCAGGAAGATCGGCGAGATCGTCAACAAGCATCCGGAGGAAGCCTTGAGCATCGTCCGCAACTGGATGTATCAGGAAACCTGACGAGGTCCGGCCCCTTGGCGACCTTTCGACGGAGACGGTAAACTGTGGCGCGTGCAAAAGAAGACTATCGGAGCCTGACGGGACCGCAAAAGGCGGCGCTGTTCCTGTTGTCGCTCGGCGAGGAGCACTCGTCGAAGCTGTTCGCCCTGATGGACGACGAGGAGATCAAGGAGATCTCGCAGGTGATGGCCTCGCTCGGCACGGTGAACTCCGGCCTCGTCGAGCGCCTGTTCATCGAGTTCGCCGACGCGCTCTCCGCCACCGGCTCCCTCGTCGGCACCTACGAAAGCACCGAGCGCCTGCTGATGAAGGCGCTGCCGAAGGACCGCGTCTCGCTGATCATGGACGAGATCCGCGGCCCCGCGGGCCGCACGATGTGGGACAAGCTCGGCAACGTCAACGAGCAGGTGCTGGCCAACTACTTCAAGAACGAATATCCGCAGACCGTCGCGGTGGTGCTCTCGAAGATCAAGGTGGACCACGCCGCGCGGGTGCTGGCGCTGTTGCCCGAGAACTTCTCGATGGAAGTGATCATGCGCATGCTGCGCATGGAATCGGTGCAGAAGGAAGTGTTGGACGGCGTCGAGAAGACGTTGCGCACCGAGTTCATGAGCAACCTCGCGCGCACCAACCGCCGCGACAGCCACGAACTCATCGCCGACATCTTCAACAACCTCGACCGCAACTCGGAAAGCCGCTTCATGTCGGCCCTCGAGGAGCGCAACCGCGAATCCGCCGAGCGGATCAAGGCCCTGATGTTCACCTTCGAGGACCTGGTTCGGCTCGACGCGCAGGGCGTGCAGACCCTGCTGCGCCATGTCGAGAAGGACAAGCTCGCGCTCGCGCTCAAGGGCGCCAGCGACCCGATCAAGGAAATGTTCTTCAAGAACATGTCGGAACGCGCCGGCAAGATGCTGCGCGAAGACATGGAGGCGATGGGGCCGGTGCGTCTGCGCGAGGTGGACGAGGCGCAGAGCATGATCGTCACCCTCGCCAAGGAACTCGCGAACTCCGGCCAGATCGTGATCTCGGAAGGCCGCGAGGAAGACGAACTGATCTACTGATCCGGCAGCGCTGGGCACAAGGACGACGATGGCGACCAGGATTTCCAAAAGCGAGGACACGTTCCGCGCCTTCGACACCACCCCGGATGCGGAAGAGGTGGCGGCGGAGGCGTTGGTGCGCCGGTTCCTGTTCGCCTACGACTTCGACGCGCCGCGCGAGGTGGTGCCGAAGATTTCCGACGCGCAGATCGACGCCCAGGTCGAGGAAGTCGAGGCCCTGCCGCCCGAGCCGCCGCCCCTGTTCACCGAGGAGGACCTCGAGGCGGTGCGCGATGAGGCGCGCATGCTCGGCCACGCCGAGGGGCTGAAGGACGCCGAGGATTCGGCGATGCACTTCCTCGTCCAGGCGCTCGAATCGATCGCCGACCAGATGGTGGCGATGCGCAGCCGCCAGGACGCAGCCAACGTCGAGACCCACCGCATGGCCGCCGCCCTCGCGATCGCGGCGGTGGAGAAGCTGATGCCGAAGCTCGCGGCGCAGCACGGCGTCGGCGAGGTCGAGGCGCTGGTGGCGGAATGCGTGCCGCACATCCTCAACGAGCCGCGCCTGATCCTGCGCGTCGCCGCGCCGCATGCCGACGCGATCCAGGGGCGGATCGAGGCGCTGGCGCGGGATCGCGGCTTCGAGGGCACGGTGGTGGTGATGGCGGACGAGACCATGGGCCTTGCCGACTGCCGCCTCGAATGGGACAACGGCGGCGCGGAACGCGACGTCGAAAGGCTTTTTCAACGGATTCAGGATATCGTCGCGCGGAACTCGGAACCGAGCCGGGACGACGACGATCAACCGGCACTGCCGGGTTTTGGAGAGTGACCGATGGCTGAAAACGACGATCTCGAACTCAACGAACTCGCGGCCGGCGGTGGCGGCAACGCCATGGAGTACGACCCCGACGGACCGAACGAGTTCGCCGACATGGACAAGCCGCGCTCGGCTGCCGACCTCGAGGCGGTCTACGACATTCCGGTGCGGGTCTCGGCGGTGCTCGGTAAGTCGTCGATGCAGGTGAGCCAGCTCTTGAAGCTCGGGCGCGGCGCGGTGGTCGAACTCGACCGCAAGGTCGGCGAGGCGATCGACATCTACGTCAACGACCGCTTGGTGGCGCGCGGCGAAGTCGTGGTGGTGGAGAACCGCCTCGGCGTGACGATGACCGAAATCATCAAGAGCGAACGCACCTAGGCGCTCGGGCGAGGGGACGAACACGACGATGGCGGAAGAGCGCAACGGCAACCGGACGGCGGGGAACGTCTTCGATCCCGCGACCTTGATCGGTCTGCTGGGCGCGCTCGCGCTCGTCGTCGGCGCGCTGATGCTGGGCGGTGCGCCGCTTGCGTTCGTCGACGTGCCTTCGGTACTGATCGTTTTGGGCGGCACGGTGATGCTGACCATGGCGAGCTTCACCGTCTCCGACATGGGGGTGACCTTCACCGCCGTGGTGCGCACCGTGTCCTACGAGCGCCGCGACCCTTCGGCGACCGCGATGGAGTTGATCCGCCTGGCCGAAGCGACGCGTCGCGGCGGCTTGTTGTCGTTGCAGGGGCCGCTTTCGAAGGCCGAGATCGCCGACCCGCTGCTCGCCAAGGGATTGACCATGGTGGTCGACGGAATCAAGGTGGAGGACGCCGAGGAACTGATGCAGCGCGACCTCGCCGCGATGCTGGGAAGGCACCGCAAGTCGGCCACCGTGCTGCGCCGCGCCGCCGAGATCGCGCCCGCCATGGGCCTGATCGGCACGCTGATCGGCCTGGTGCAGATGCTCGGCCGGTTGAGCGACCCGGCTGCGATCGGACCGGCGATGGCGGTGGCGCTGCTCACCACCTTTTACGGCGCGGTCCTGGCGCATATGGTATTGAACCCGCTGGCTTCGAAGCTCGAGCGCAACTCCGCCGAGGAGACCCTGATCGGGCAGCTCAACGTCGTCGCCACCGGGTCGATCGGCCGCCAGGAGAACCCGCGGCGGTTGGAAATGTTGCTCAACAGTTTGATGCCGCCGGCGAAGCGGATTCGTTTCTTCGACTAATCGCGTCCGCCTCCGGCCTCGCGACCTGATAACCTGGGGAATTCTCGAACATGCGCTTGTTGATCATCGGATCGCTCAGCAACCAGATCGGCGCCGCCAGCCGGATCGCCGTGGCGCGCGGCGCGGCGGTGATGCATGCCATCGACGTTGCCGCCGGGCTCGACGTGCTGCGCGCGGGCAAGGGCGCCGACGTGGTGATGTTCGACGTTTCGCTCGACATCGTCGGCTTCATGCAGAGCCTCGAGGCCGAGCGCATCGGCGTGCCGGTGGTCGCCTGCGGCACCGAGACCGACGCCAAGGCCGCGGTGCGCGCGATCCAGGCGGGCGCGAAGGAATACATTCCGCTGCCGCCCGACGCCGAGCTGATCGCCGCGGTGCTCGAAGCGATCGCCGAGGACAGCCACGCGCTGCTCTACGCCGACCCGAAGATGGAGCGGATGGTCAAGCTCGCGGCGCAGGTCGCGCCGTCGGAAGCGAGCATCATGATCACCGGCGAGTCCGGCACCGGTAAGGAAGTCATCGCCCGCTTCGTGCACCAGAAGAGCCGCCGCGCAAGCCAGCGCTTCGTCGCCGTCAACTGTGCCGCGATCCCCGAGAACCTGCTGGAATCCGAGCTCTTCGGCTACGAGAAGGGCGCGTTCACCGGCGCGGTGTCGCGCCGCATCGGCCGCTTCGAGGAGGCCACCGGCGGCACCCTGCTGCTCGACGAAATCAGCGAGATGGACATCCGCCTGCAGGCCAAGCTGCTGCGCGCGATCCAGGAAAAGGAAATCGACCGGCTCGGCGGCACCAAGCCGGTGAAGATCGACACCCGCATCATCGCCACCTCGAACCGCGATTTGAAGGCCGAGGTCAAGGCCGGGCGCTTCCGCGAGGATCTGTTCTTCCGCCTCAACGTGCTCAACCTGCCGCTGCCCGCCTTGCGCGACCGCAAGGCCGACATCCCGGTGCTCGCCGCCCACTTCATCAAGAAGTACGCCGAGGCCAACGGCCTGCCGTTCCGCCCGCTCACCGCCGCGGCGAAAGAGGCGCTGATGCGTCACTCCTGGCCGGGTAACGTGCGCGAGCTCGAAAACACCCTGCACCGCGCGGTGCTGCTCGCCCTCGGCGACGAGATCGACGCCGACGCGATCACCCTGATGGATGCGGAAGGCGAGGCCGAGGCGGGCGAGGGCAACACCGCGAGCCTGGTCGGCCACACCGTCGCCGAGGTCGAGCGCGACCTGATCATCGACACCCTGAAGCACACCGTCGGCAATCGCACCCACGCCGCCAACATCCTCGGCATCTCGATCCGCACCCTCAGGAACAAGCTCCGCCAGTACATCGACGAAGGCCACGCCGTGCCCGCGCCCGGCGAGGGCGAAGCAGCGGGTTCGTAACCCATGTCAGAGCGCGACGACGCCTCGCTCCCCGCCACGGTGCCGAAGGCCGCCTCCGGCAATTTCGGCGATTCGGCCACCGGTCAGCGGCTGAAGCGCTTCGGCATCGCGTCGAAGCGCGGCGACCTCGGCTTCGCGCTCGGCGTGGTGATGATCCTCGTCGTGCTGATCCTCCCGCTGCCGCCGTGGCTGCTCGACGTCGCGCTGGCGCTCTCCATCACCTTCTCGGTGCTGGTGCTGATGGTCTCGATCTTCATCGAGAAGCCGGTGGAGTTCTCGTCGTTTCCGTTGGTGCTTCTGATCGGCACGCTGTTCCGATTGTCGCTCAACCTTGCCTCGACCCGCCTGATCCTCGCCGAGGGGCACAAGGGCACCGACGCCGCCGGGCACGTGATTCAGGCCTTCGGCGGCTTCATCATGGGTGGCAACTTCGTCATCGGCGTGATCGTCTTCATCATCCTGGTGATCGTCAACTTCGTCGTCATCACCAAGGGTTCGGGCCGCATCGCCGAAGTTTCGGCGCGCTTTACCTTGGACGCGCTGCCGGGCAAGCAGATGGCGATCGACGCCGACCTCTCCGCCGGACTGATCGAGGAAAGCGAGGCGCGCAAGCGGCGCTCCGAGCTCACCGAGGAAAGCAGCTTCTTCGGCGCGATGGACGGTGCGTCGAAGTTCGTGCGCGGCGACGCGATCGCGGGCCTGTTGATCACCGGCATCAACGTCATCGGCGGCATGATCATCGGCATGGCGCAGAACGACCTCGCGTTTTCCAAGGCCGCCGACACCTACACCCGCCTCACCGTCGGCGACGGCCTGGTGTCGCAGATCCCGGCGCTGATCGTTTCGGTCGCCGCCGGTATCATGGTGTCGAAGGGCGGCCTGACGCAGAGCACCGACAAGGCGCTGTTCTCCCAGATGGGCAACATGCCGAAGGCGCTCGGGATGTCGTCGGGCCTCGCCATCGCGCTCGCGCTGATGCCCGGCACGCCGATGCTGCCGTTCATGCTGATCGGCGTCGGCGCGGGGCTCGGCGCGTATTTCGTCGGCAAGACCCAGGGCGAGGTCGTGGCGGCAGCCGAGGCGGAAGCCGCGAAGACCGCGAGCCGTCCGGCGCAGGCGCCGGAAGAGCCGATCTCCTCCGCGCTCAAGATCGACAACGTCCGCCTTGAGCTCGGCTACGGCCTGCTCACCCTGATCAACGAAAACGGCAACTACCGCCTCACCGACCAGATCCGTGCGCTGCGCCGCGCGCTCGCCACCGAGATGGGCTTCGTCATGCCCTCGGTGCGAATCCAGGACAACATGCAGCTCGCCGCCAACCAGTACGTCATCCACATCAAGGAGGTCGAGGCGGGGCATGGCGACCTGCGGCCGAACATGCTGCTGGTGATGGACCCGCGCGGCGACGAGATCACCGTGCCGGGCGAGAAGACCACCGAGCCGACCTTCGGCCTGCCCGCGATGTGGGTCGACGTCGGCCATCGCGAGGAGGCGATGTTCCGCGGCTACACCGTGGTCGATCCGCCGACGGTGATCACCACCCACCTGACCGAGGTGGTGCGCGAGGCGATGTCGGACCTGCTCTCCTACACCGAAACCCAGAAGCTCCTCGACGAGCTCGACAAGGACCACCAGAAGCTGGTGGGCGAAGTCATCCCGTCGCAGATCACCGTCTCGGGGATGCAGCGGGTGCTGCAGAACCTGCTGCAGGAACGGGTGTCGATTCGCGACCTGCCGACGATCCTCGAAGGGGTCTCGGAGGCCTGTGCCCACACCCGCAACATCACCCTGATCACCGAGCACGTGCGCTCGCGCCTCGCCCGCCAGCTCTGCGATACCTACGCCGACCATGCGGGCGTGGTGCCGCTGGTGACGCTCTCCCCGGCGTGGGAGCAGGCGTTCGCCGACACCATCATCGGCCAGGGCGAAGACCGCCAGCTCGCGATGCCGCCGTCGCAGCTGCAGGAATTCATCAGCCGGGTGCGCCAGGCGTTCGAGAACTTCGCCAAGCAGGGCGAGACCCCGGTGCTGCTGTGCAGCCCGGGAATCCGTCCGTTCGTGCGTTCGATTATCGAGCGCTTCCGCCCGGTAACGGTTATCATGAGCCAGAACGAAATCCACCCGAAGGCGAAGATCCGCACTCTCGGCCAAATCTGATCGATTAGGAGCGCCGCGCACCCATGCGCCTCAAGACCTACACCGCGCCGGGAATGGCCGAAGCCATGGAAATGGTGCGTGCCGAGATTGGGGAAGACGCGATCATCGTCTCCACCCAACGCGGCGCGGGCGGGCAGGGCGTGCGGATCACCGCGGCGATCGAGGATCCGCCGCACGAGGACGACGCGATCGAGGAGGCGCTGCGCGGCCCGGGCGAACTCACCCGCTCGCTCGCCCGGATCAAGGAGGCGCTCGAATACCACGGCGTGCCCGATCGCCTCGTCGAAAAGCTGATCACCACGGCGCGCAACCTCGACGACGAAGGCCCGGTGATGGCCTGCGCCGCCGCGCTCGACTCCACCTTCGTGTTCGCGCCGCTGCCCGAGAAGACCGCGCGCAAGCCGTTGATCCTCGTCGGGCC
>LUYR01000015.1 GCA_001603335.1 Rhodospirillales bacterium Alpha_05
GCTCGGAGACGATCACCCCGGCGACGATCAACGCCGCGCCCGCGAGCGCCAGCGCCGGCAGGCGCTCGCCCGCGAGGCGGCCGAAGACCCCGGCCCAGACCGGCTCGCCGGCGTAGATCAACGTGGCGCGGGTCGGCGAAATCCGCTTCTGCGCCCAGTTCATCGCCAGCTGGATCAACGCGCTCGCCATGCCCATGCCGCAGGCGCAGGCGAGCAGCAGCCAGGAGGATTCCGGAATCGGCTCGTCGAACACCGGCATCAGGGCGAAGGCGATCAGCGCCGTCGCCAACAGCTGGATCACCGTCACCCGGCGCAGATCGACGCTGCGGGCGAAGCCGCCGATCAGGAGAATCTCGCAGGCGAACGCCAGCGCCGCGACCACGGTGAGGATCTCGCCGAGGGTGAAGGAGATATGGGTGCCGTCGGGCCCCGCGAGCAGCACCAGCCCGGTGAACGCGCAGCCGACGCCGACCCAGCTCATCAGTCGCGGCGGGCGGCGCAGCACCAGCCATTGCAACAGCGGCACCAGGGGCACGTAAAGTGCGGTGATGAACCCCGACTTGCTGCTCTCGATGGTCTTGAGCCCCCAGGTCTGGAGCGTATAGCCGAGGAAGATCGCGATGCCGATCGCGACCCCGGCGACGATTTCACGCCGCGTCACCCCCTTCAACACCGGCAGAGCGAACAGCCCGGCGGCGAGCGCGGCGGTGCTGAAGCGGAGGCCGACGAAGAACAACGGCCCGCTCACCGACATCGCCGCCTGGACGATCAGGAAGGTCGAGCCCCAAACCATCGTCACGACGACGAGCGCCGCCTCGGGTGCGCCGAAGCGCGGTGCGGGAACGGATATGGTGGATTCTGCGGGGAGGGTCATGGTGCTAGGGTGATATAGGCGGTTCTTCAAACGGTCAAGGGTAGGTCTGCATCGTTGGAGTGAAAACCGCATCTTATCCACATGAAGATTATGGGATATGGCGTTTACAACTGCATGCGGCGCGGCTTTTTCGCATTATTCTTGATTTTGTCGGGCGCATTCCCATGTACATCCAAGGTGGACTGACAGTGTTCAGCCTCCCTCTCTCAGGGTCCACTTCGCAGCCGGTCGTAACACACCGGCTGCCTTTTTGTGTGGGGCGATTGACGCCGAACCCACCTCATGGGACGCTCGCCCGATGATCGCCTTTCTCCGCACCATCGCCCTCGCGACCCTCGCCGTTTTCGCGGCGCTTCCCGCCGATGCGGCGCAGGACACCGCCCGCACCGACCAGGCCGAAGTTCGGCTGATCGCCGCGACCACCGCCTTCGCCCCCGGCCAATCGCTCGACCTCGGCGTCGCCTTCCGCCTTGCCCCCGGCTGGCACATCTATGCCGAGAACCCCGGCGACGCGGGCCTACCAACCACGGTCGCCTGGACCCTGCCGCAGGGGGCCTCGATCGGCCCGCTGGTCTACCCGGCGCACAAGCGCTTCGACGAGGCGGGGCTCACCACCTACGGCTACGATACCCACGCGGTGTTCACCGCCCGCGCCACCGCCCCCAACGCCGCCGCGCCGTTCGTCGTCGGCGCGAAGGTGTCGTGGCTGGTGTGCAAGGAGATCTGCATTCCCGGCGAGGCGACCCTCGGCCTCACCCTGCCCGTCACCACCGGAACGCCCCAACCCTCCTTCGACGCGCTCGAGTTCACCGCAAGCCCCACC
>LUYR01000016.1 GCA_001603335.1 Rhodospirillales bacterium Alpha_05
CCACCCCCGCCGACGGCAGCACCGTCGGCGCGGTTCCGTCGCTCGCCGGGGCCGAGGTCGAGGAGGCGATCGCCGCCGCGGACGCCGCGTTCGGCCCTTGGGCCAAGCTCGCGGCAAAGGACCGGGCGGCGATCCTGCGGAAATGGTTCGGGCTGATCCTCGCCAACGTCGACGACCTCGCCGCCCTGATGACCGCCGAGCAGGGCAAGCCGCTCGCCGAAGCCAAGGGCGAGATCGCCTACGCCGCATCGTTCATCGAGTGGTTCGCCGAGGAGGGTAAGCGGGTCTATGGCGACGTCATCCCCGCGCCGCAGAACGACAAGCGCGTGATCGTGCTGAAGCAGCCGGTCGGCGTCTGCGCCGCGATCACGCCATGGAATTTTCCCGCCGCGATGATTACCCGGAAGGTCGGGCCGGCGCTGGCGGCGGGGTGCACGATAATCGTCAAGCCCGCGAGCCAGACGCCGCTCACCGCGCTCGCCCTCGGCGTGCTCGCTATCGAAGCCGGAGTTCCTGCCGGAGTGCTGCAAATCGTCACCGGCAAATCCTCGGTGGTCGGCGGCGTGCTCACCGGCAGCGACACGGTGCGCAAGTTCTCGTTCACCGGATCGACCGAAATCGGCCGCGAGTTGATGGCGCAATGTGCCCCGACGATCAAACGGGTGTCGTTCGAGCTCGGCGGCAATGCGCCGTTCATCGTCTTCGACGACGCCGACCTCGACGCAGCGGTTGCGGGCGCGCTCGCCTCGAAATACCGCAACGCCGGACAAACCTGCGTCTGCGCCAATCGCATCTACGTCCAGTCCGGGATCTACGACGCCTTCGCCAAGCGCCTCGCCGAAAAGGTTGCGGAGATGAAGGTCGGGCCGGGGACCGAGCCCGACGTCACCATCGGCCCGTTGATCGACGAGAACGGCCTCGAGAAGGTCGAGCGCCACGTCGCGGACGCGACGTCGAAGGGCGCCAGGATCGCGACCGGCGGCAAGCGCCACGTTCGCGGTGGGCTGTTCTATGAGCCGACGGTGCTCACTGGCGTCACCCCGGACATGCTGGTGGCGCGCGAGGAAACCTTCGGCCCCGTCGCACCGCTGTTCCGCTTCGAGGAAGAGGATGAGGTGGTGAAAATGGCGAACGATACCGAGTTCGGCCTCGCCGCCTATTTCTTCACCGAGAACGTGCGCCGCACTTGGCGCGTCGCCGAGGCGCTGGACTACGGCATGGTCGGCCACAACACCGGCATGGTCTCAACCGAGGTCGCGCCGTTCGGCGGGATGAAGCAGTCCGGTATCGGGCGCGAGGGCTCTAAGTACGGTATCGACGAATACCTCGAGATCAAATACCTCTGCTCGGCGGTGGGCTGAGCAACAAAAAGAGGGCGGTGAAAACCGCCCTCTTTTTGGAGTTGCCGGGGGGGTGTTCAGGCGCGCCGCGCGTCGCGACGGCGCTTGAACCCGAACATCACCAGTGCCGCGCCGAACAGCGGCAGGGCCGCGGGCAGGGGCGTGGTGGCGACCACGGTGGTCGGGCCGTTGTAGTGAATTTCCGCGTTCTGAATCAAGCTGGCGACGATCACCGAGCCCTCGATGTTGGCCGAGGTGGTCAAGTTCGCCATCGCGGCGAGGATGGTGCCGCCGAACTGCTTGGTGATCGCGATGTTCTCGGCGTCGGTGAAATTCCAGATCGTGTTGGTAGCCAGCGTGGTGGCGATGCCGTTGAGGAAGTTCGCGCCGATGCTGAGGAGATTGGCGCCGATGCCGGTGACGTTGATCACCACCGAGGTCGCGCCGTTGAGCGAGAACTCGAATTCGGAGGCCGCGTTGAGCAGCGAGGTGCCGGTAATGTCGAACACCGCAACGCCGTCGCTTCCCGCTGCCGCGTCGAACACCAGCTTGTTCCCGAGCTGGGTGATCGAGCTGTCGGCGGTCATCGCGGCGAGTTGGCCGGAATAGGTGGTGAGCGTGTCGCGCGCCGAGTTGATCATGCCCGCGATATCTGGCTGGTTCGCGGCGGGGATCGGGGAGCCGGTGTGAAGGGTGCCGCCGCCGTTGGCATTCGCGCTCCCAAACACGTTGCCGCCGATGTAGGCGCTGCCGCCGTTGGCGGTGACGCTGACGCCGGGATTGACGTCGTGGACGACGTAGAGGCTGCCGTTGCCGTTGAAGCTGGCATTGAAGCTCGAGGCGATGTTGCCCCCGACGTGCACGTCGCCGCCCCTGTTGAGATTGAGGTTGCTGGTGGCGATGTTGCCGCCGACGGTCAGGCCCGGGCCGTTGACGTTGACGTTGCCGACGAGATTGCCGCCGACGGTCAGCGCAGTCCCGGTGGCGATCGACGGATAGTGGATGGCGTAGTTACCGCCGCTGACGTTGCCGCCCACGAGGACGTTGCCATCGACTTCCGACGTGCTGGTGAGGTTGCCGAAAACGATGGCGTTGTAGGTGTTGATCCACTCGCTGGCGGTTTCGGCGAAGGCGTGGGAGGGGATGGAGATCGCGCCGAAGGCCAGAACGGCTGCGGCTACCCGTGACAGTTTGTTGATTTTCATGTGATTTCCCCGGCATCTGCTCGTTGTAAATTAACAAAAGCAAATCTGAGGCCAATCCAACGAAAACAACGAGTTAACCGATTCGCCGAAAGGTTCCCAAAGTCTCGTGTCAAATTAATTGACACCACCTTTGGTATGAGATTAACCCGCCTGGGACGCTCGGGAACGATCTCGGAGATTTCAACCCCCGAGGACAATCGATGCGGCGGTGTACACCGTAGTACACTGATATTCATTATGATTTTTCGATCTGGCGCCAGCCAAACCCGCTCTCCACCCCCCATTCACCACCCACATACGCCCAAAGTGGGTGTAAATTATACTGACACGCATTCGCAGCAACGCCTGGGCCTGCGGCGTGGCGAGGTGGCACCTAGGCTGTTTTCGGCGGCAATCGGGGAGGTTTGGCGGATGGGGAGGGATTCGAACCCTCGAGGACTTGCATCCCGCCGGTTTTCAAGACCGGTGCATTAAACCGCTCTGCCACCCATCCAATGCGGCAGGAAATACCTTATCGGCGCAGGATTGAAAAGAATTTTGGCTTCGCACCGCGATAACGGTTTGATTGCGAAACATCCAGGGGCGCTTCGGACAATAGGGTATAACTTCCCGTCTCGGGCATGATATGAATGGAACTTGCTGTGAATGGCCGCGACAAGGCTGCACCGGTTCCGGGGTTGATGCATGTCGGTAGAGTCTCTCAATAATTCCACGGAAGACCCGATCATCGCAGTGCAGGAGGGCGCGGAAGAGTGGCAGGTCAAGGCCTCTCAAATCTCCCGCGAAGCCGCCGACCCCTTGCTCGGCTGCTTGATGATCATGGTCCGTCACTTCGGCCGGTCGCTCTCGTCGAGCGTCCTGGTTTCCGGATTGCCGCTTGAAGACAACCGCCTGACGCCTGCACTGTTCCTTCGCGCCGCCGAGCGCGCCGGACTGTCCTCGCGGCTGGTGTCGCGCCACCTCGACGAAATTCCGCGCCACGCGCTGCCCGTCGTCCTGCTGCTGAACGGCCGCTCCGCGGGCGTGCTCTGGCAAATCGACGGCGATCAGGCGGAGGTCCTGCTGCCCGAGACCGGGCAGGGGGCGACGTGGATCAGCCTCGCCGAACTTGCAGCCTCCTACACCGGCCACGCGGTGTTCCTCCGCCCCCGGGCGCGTTTGCGGGCGGTGGATGACGAATACGCCCGAACCCAATACGGCTCGTGGTTCTGGGACACGCTGCGAAAGTTCAAGTCGGTCTACCGGCAGGTTGCGCTGGCGGCACTGGTGGTGAACCTGTTCTCGCTCGCCGGGCCGCTGTTCACGATGAACGTCTACGACCGCGTCGTGCCCAACAACGCGATCGAGACCCTTTGGGTGCTGGTGATCGGCATCGGCATCGTCTACGCCTTCGATTTCCTGCTCAAGGTGCTGCGCGCGTACCTCATCGACCACGCCGGTAAGCGTGCCGACATCCTGATGAGCGCGCGGATCTTCGAACACGCGATGAACGTGCGGATGCAGGCGCGACCGGGTTCGGCAGGGGTGTTCGCGAGCCGCCTCAAGGAATTCGAGATCGTCCGCGATTTCTTCACGTCCGCGACGGTGACGGCCCTGGTCGACCTGCCGTTCATTTTCGTTTTCATCGGCGTGATCGCGCTGATCGGCAACTGGGTGGCGATCGTTCCCGCGCTGGCGGTGCCGCTGGTGGTGATCGTCGGCCTGCTGATGCAGGTGCCGCTGCGCAGCGCGGTGCAGAAGGCGAACGAGGAAAACGCGCAAAAGCATGGCGTCCTGGTCGAAGTGATTTCCGCCCTCGACACGGTGAAGAGCCTCGGCGCCGAGAGCAAGATGCAGCGTGAGTGGGAATCCTTCGTCGGCACTTCGGCGAAGACCGGCATCCGGGTGAAGTTCCTCTCCGGCCTCGGCGTGCAATTCTCGGTGTTCGTGCAGCAGATGGTCACCGTCCTCGCGGTGATCGTCGGCGTCTATCAGATCGCCGACCACAATCTCACCGTCGGCGGGTTGATCGCCTGCACCATCCTCACCGGCCGGGTGATGGCGCCGCTCGGCACCATCGCGAGCCTGCTCTCGCGCCTCAACCAGGCGGTCTCCGCGCGGCGAGCGATCGACGAAATCATGAAGCTGCCGGTGGACCGGCCAGCCGATGCGCAATATCTTTCGCGGCCAGCACTCACCGGCGCGATCGCGTTCCGGAGCGTCACCTTCCATTATCCCGGCAGCGAGGTCGCTGCGTTGCGCGACATCAACCTCGTGGTGCGGCCGGGCGAGAAGATCGCGATCATGGGCCCGGTAGGGTCGGGCAAGTCGACCCTGGCGCGGATGCTGATGCGGCTCTACGACCCCGAAGACGGCGAAATCCTCGTCGACGGCACCGACATCCGCCAGATCGATCCGGCGGACGTCCGCCACGCGATCGGCGCGGTGCTGCAAGACACGGTGCTGTTCCACGGCACGATCCGCGAGAACATCGCGATCGCCGCGCCCGAGGCCACCGACGAGATGATCCTGCGCGTCGCACGGATCGCCGGCGTCCACGACTTCGTCAGCCGTCATCCGCAGGGCTACGACTGGCGCGTCGGCGAGCGCGGCCAGAGCCTCTCGGGCGGTCAACGCCAGTGCATCGCGATCGCCCGCGCGTTGCTCTCCGATCCGCCGATCCTGTTGCTCGACGAACCCACCAGCATGATGGACGTTCCGGCGGAGCAGGCGCTGCTGAAGCGCTTCGAGGTCGAACTCAAGGACAAGACGGTGATCCTGATCACCCATCGACCGTCGCTGCTCAACATGGTCAGCCGGGTGATCGTGATGTCGCAGGGCGGCGTGGTCGCAGATGGTCCGCGCGACGAAATCTTGAAAATGGCGCAGCGCAAGACGGTGCAGAAGCCGGTGGTGGGGAAGCATGAATAAGCCACCGTCGAGCGACCGTCCCAACACCGTCGCGCGGAAGCGCCGCCGCGGCGCGATCCAGGACTGGAGCGACAAGGATTTCGCCTCCGACGTGATCCAGGCCGAGACCCAATCGGTGTATCCGGTGGCGAGTTGGGTGCTCTACATCGTCGTGCTGTTCATCGCGATCGCGATTGTCTGGGCCGCCTATGCGCGGGTGGACGAGGCGGCGCGCGGCGAGGGGACGGTGATCCCGTCGTCGCAGGTTCAGGTGATCCAGAACCTCGAAGGCGGCATCCTCAAGAAAATCAACGTCCATGAAGGCGACATCGTCGAGGTCGGCGAGGTCATCATGGAGATCGACGACACCGGCCTGTCGTCCAACCTCGGAGAACTTCGCGCCAAGCTCTTCGGCGCGCAGGCGAAGGTGGCGCGGCTCACCGCGGAGACCCAGGGAACGCCGGTGTCCTTCCCGCCATACCTGTTGGCCGAGGCACGCGACGCCGCAACGTCGGAAGCCGACCTGATGCACGCGCGCGAGGACGCGCTCGAGTCCCAGGTCGCGATCCTTCGCCAGCAGCTCGACCAACGACAGCAAGAGTTGAGCGAGCTCAAGGTCAAGATCGAACAGTCGCGCAACAACCTGTCGCTGGCGCAGCAGGAGCTCAACATCACCGAACCGCTCGCCGCCAACGGCGTGGTCTCGAAGGTCCAGGTGCTGCGCCTCCGCCGCGACATCGCGACGCTTCGCGGAGACATCGCCAACAGCGAGGCGGCGATCCCGCGCGCGGAATCCGCGATCCGGGAGGCAAACCAGCGGATCGCCGAGAAATTCCGCTCGTTCCGCGCCGATTCCGGCAAGGAACTCGTCGAAGCGCAAACCCAGCTGAATTCGATCGAGGAGGCGCTCAAGGGCGCGCGGGACAAGGTTGCGCGCACCGAGGTCCGGTCGCTGGTGCGGGGCGTGGTCAAAACGCTGAACGTCACCACCATCGGCGGCGTGATCAAGCCGGGCATGGACATGGCGGAAATCGTACCGCTCGACGACACCCTCCTGGTCGAGGCGCGGATCACGCCGCGAGACGTCGCCTTCCTGCATCCGGGGCAGGATGCGATGGTCAAGTTCACCGCCTACGATTCGTCGATCTACGGCGGCCTCAAGGGCAAGCTCGAGCGGATTTCCGCCGACGCGATCATCGACCCGAACGAGAAGAACGCGACCTATTTCAAGATCATCGTCCGCACCGACAAGAACTACCTCGAACACAACGGCAACCACCTGCCGATCATGCCGGGGATGATCGCCAACGTCGACATTCTCACCGGCAGCCGCACCATCCTCGACTATCTGATGAAGCCGATCCTCAAGACCCGCGAACGCGCGCTGAGGGAACGATGAGAGGCGGGGTCGTCGCCTTGCTGGTGGCGTCGATCCTCGTCGCGGCACCCGCTGCGGCGCAGGAGCACGATGTCTTCCGCAGCGTTTCCTATCCCTCGCGCGACCTCTCGGCGCTGCCGCAATGGACCGATGCCCTGGCGCGAATCCGTGCGACGAGCGCCGCGCTTGTTGGCGGCGGCGAGCGGCCCGCGTGTCCCGGCTTGGCCGCAGCGGCATGGTGCGCCGAAATCGCCGCGGCAAAAAGCGCGGATCCCGAACAGCAATTGTTTCAAATCAATAGGTTCGTGAACGCGCTCGTCAAACCGCTTGAACACGACCTGCCGCCGCCCGGCGCACCTTGGCCGGGCCTCGACGACGCGCTCCAGGGGCGGGGCGGGCGTGTTGCCGCCGCACTCGCCAAGTATGTGTCGTTGCGCCAAGTCGGATTCCCGGCAGACGCGCTGCGCATCGTCGTCGGCGAAGACACGCTGCGCGGCAATCCGACGATCCTGGTGCTCGGGCGGGCAGGGGGGCGCGACCTGATCCTCGCCTCCGGCTCCGATTCCGTGCGCGACGCCGACCAGGCCCGCAACTTGCGACCGTTCTATTCCTTCAATGAAACCACGCTGTGGCTGCATGTGCCACAGGCGCAGGAGATTTCGCCATGATAACCGGTTTGCTCGGCCCCCTTCCGTCGCGCAACTCCGGGCGCTACGGCATCCGCTCGGTGATCGGCCTGCTCTTGGTTCTTGCGGTCGTCGGCTTCGGCATCGGTGAGGTGATCATCGCCCAGCGCGCCGACTCTATCCTCAGCGCCGCGCGGCATCGTGCCGAAGTGATCCTGCAGAATCGCGCCGACCTCATCCGGTCCTGGCTGCCGCGCTGGATCGACGCCACCGCGCCGATGCGCGGCAACCCGATGATTCGGGTGTTCGCGGCGACCGCCGCGTCCGGTGCCACCGTCGACCCGGATCTGCTCGTCTATCTTCAGGGCGTGCTCGACGATTTCGCCAACCGCCGCGACGAAGTCGCCGCGGCCTACATGCTCGACGCCGAGGGGCGCGCCTTCCTCGCCTCGTCGCACGGGCCGAAGCTCGACGACGCCCGACGGCAGCAGGCCGAGGACGTAACCGCGACCGGCAAGCCGCGAATTGGGGCCCTGCGCCGGTCCGACAATGCCCTGGTCTACGACGTGTTCATGCCGGTATTCCCCGAGCAGGCGGCTTCGCCCACGGCGGCGGCGCGCCCGATCGCGTCGCTGGTGCTGACGGTGCGTGCCGCGGCGGGGCTGGCGGAAGCCCTG
>LUYR01000017.1 GCA_001603335.1 Rhodospirillales bacterium Alpha_05
GTGGAGAGCGACTCCGGCGTTTGGGTGGTGCGCCGCCCGCCGAAAGGGCTGCTCGGCGGCATGCTGGCGCTGCCCTGCGGCGACTGGGCGGCGGAGGCGGTGCCGCTGGCGCTGCCCAAGGGTTGGCAGGCCACGGCCCTCAATGCGCCGGTGCGCCACGTCTTCACCCACTTCTCCCTCGATCTCACCGTGGTTCGCGTCCGGGCGGCGGGCGATCCAGCGCCGGTGTTCGGCGACGGGTTCTGGGGCACGGCGGCGGACCTCGAAGGCCTGCCGACGGTGATGCAGAAAGTCCGCAAACGCGCCGAGGAGGCCTCGCGATGATCGCCACCACCACCCTGCTCGGCTTCGCCGCCGCCTCGGTCCTGCTCGCCCTCGCGCCGGGGCCCGACAACCTCTTCGTCCTCACCCAGTCGGCGCTGAAAGGCCGCGCCTCGGGGCTGATGGTGACGCTCGGGTTGTGCTCCGGCCTCGTCGTCCACACCACGGCGGTGGCGCTCGGCGTCGCCGCGATTTTCCAGACGTCCGAGGTCGCGTTCGTGGCGTTGAAGTTCGTCGGCGCGGCGTACCTCGCCTTCCTCGCCTACAAGGCGTTGCGCGCCGGGGCCGAGCCCCTCGGCAGCGCGGGCGACGCCCCGGTGGATTTGCGCAAGATGTACCTGCGCGGCATCCTAATGAACGTCACCAATCCCAAGGTGGCGATCTTCTTCCTCGCCTTTCTGCCCCAGTTCGCCGATCCGGCGCAAGGGCACCTCGGCGCGCAGATCTTCCTCCTCGGCGGGGTGTTCATGCTCTGCGCGCTGGTGGTGTTCTCCGCCATCGCGCTGGTCGCGGATCGGCTGAGTGCGTGGCTGCGCCGCTCGGCGCGCGGCCAGGTCGTGCTCAACCGCGTCGCCGGGGTGGTGTTGCTCGGCCTCGCCGCCAAGCTCGCCCTGGCGCAACGCTGAAGCTCAGCCGCGTGCGTAGTCGGTCTCGGCGACCGGTTCGAGCCAGTCGACGACCTTGCCGTCCAGGGCTTCCGCGATCGCGATGTGGGTCATCCCGGTGGTCGCGGTCGCGCCGTGCCAGTGCTTTTCGCCGGGGGCGAACCAGACGATGTCGCCGGGGCGGATTTCCTCCACCGGGCCGCCTTCGCGCTGTGCCCAGCCGAGTCCGGCGGTGACGATCACCGTCTGCCCAAGCGGATGGGTGTGCCAGTTGGTGCGCGCGCCGGGCTCGAAGGTGACGGTGGCGCCGCCGACGCGGGCGTCGCCGCTGCCCTTGAACGGCGCGTCGATCCGCACCGTGCCGGTGAACCAGTCCGCCGGACCCTTGGCGGACGGCTGCGAGCCGCTTCTGAGAATGTTCATCATCGTCTCCATGCTGCGTACCGGTCCTTGAGGAAGGTGTCGACGCGCCGGGGGAATTCAAGCGTCGCGCGACGCGGGGGAGATTTTTCGGCTTTGCGGCGGCGGGGCGTGGTGTTAAGAGTCATTCCCATGACCGACGTGACCTTCGCCCCGCTGAAAGGTTATTGGCGCTTCCGTTAGGAAGCGGCCGACGTCATCGTTTGTGACCAACGCCGCCGTGTTTCGGGCGGGCAGGTCATATCAGCGATCCAACTCATCCAGACACGGCGGCCTTCGAAAGAGAAGGCCATGACTCTTCGACTCAAGCCGATCCGGACGCGCCGCTGCCGCGTCGTGCCGTTGTCGCTCCAGGATGCGCCCGCGCTCGTCGCGATCACCGATGCTTCGGTCACCGCGCGCGTCCACTTCCTCGCCGATCCCTTCACCCTGGCCGACGCCGAAGCCCTGATCGCGGGCGGCGAGAGCGGCCAGACGTTTCATGGTGTCTGGGCGCGCGACACCGACGAACTCCTCGGCGTGATCGGCGCGGGGGCGAAGGGGCGCTATGTGATCGAGGTCGGCTACTGGTTCGCCGCAGAGGCGCGCGGCCAGGGGCTCGCCGCCGAGGCTGTGGAGGCGGCGATCGGCGCGCTCGCCGAGGCGCACCCGCAGTGCCGCATCGTTGCCGAGTGCCGCCCCGACAACCGCCGCTCGCAGCATCTGCTGGAGCGGGTCGGCTTCCACCCCACGGGGGCGGCGGGCGAGCGCCCCGGGCGGATGCTGTTCGCCTGGGCGGCGCAGTCGCCGTCGAGCTACCGTTTCGACGTCTGCTAGGGCAGGGCGGGCAGGGTGAGGGTGGCGATCAGGCCGGGTTCGGCGTCGGCAAGGGCGAGTTCGCCGCCGTGCAGGTGCGCCACTGCCGCGACCAGGCTGAGGCCAAGCCCGACCCCCGGCATGCCGTGGCTCGCCGCACCGCGATAGAAACGCTCGATCGCCCGCGCCTTTTCCGCGTCGGGGATGCCCGGGCCGTCGTCGGCGACGCTGGCGACGATTTGCCCATCCGTGGCGCGGCCGACGGCGAGGCGCACGTTGCCGCCTGCCGGGCAGTACTTCACCGCGTTGTCGACGAGGTTGCCGAGCGCCTGGGCGAGCAGGAACGGGTCGCCGTGCACCGCCAGGGGCTCCGCCGCCAAGCTGAAGGCGACGCCCTTGTCCTCGGCGACCGGGCCGTACATCTCCGCCACTTCCGCCGCGATCTCATCGAGCCGGACCTCGCGGAATCCGGCGATGCGCGTGCCGGAATCGATTTCCGCCAAGCGCAGCAGGGCGTTGAAAATTCCGATGACGCGGTCAAGGTCGGCGACCGCCTCGCCGACTTCGGCGAACGTCGCCTCCGCCTCGGGGCGGGTGCGCAGCAGGGTTTCGAGCCGCCCGCGCAGCTCGGCGAGCGGCGTGCGCAGGTCGTGCGCCACCGCGTTGGACGAACTCCGCACGCCGTCGACGAGGATTTCGATCTGCTGCAGCATGCCGTTGATGGTGAGCGCGAGGCGGCCGAACTCGTCGGAGGTATCCCGCGCGGGCAGACGCTTGGCGAGGTCGCCGTGGATGATCGCCTCGGTGGTGAGGTTGATCGCGTCGACCCTTCCCAGCACCGCACGGCGCACCAAAAGCCCGCCACCGATGGCGAGGAGCACCGCCACCGCCGCCGCCCAGCCGAGGGCGTCGACGATCGCCTCGCGCACCGCCTCGCGGTCCTGCACGTCGCGTCCGACCAGCAGGTTGAACCCCGAGGGCAGCGCGACGTAAAGCATGCGGGTGGCGTGGAGCTGGTTGCGATAGGTGAGCTCGATCTGGTGCCAGCCCTGCTCGCGGCCCACGTCCAGCGGCCAGGCGGCGATGTTGCCCGCCACCGGTTCGAGCGAGGGGTCGGCGAGGAGGTAGATCGCGCGGGCGTCGGACGCCTTGCCGACCCGCTCGTTGATCGCCTCGACCGCGCCGAGCAGGCCGAAGTCGCGCAGTCGGTCGCCGATCGCGCGGGTGTCGGCCAGGATCACCGCGTTGACCTCGCGGTCGAGGTAGGCGGCGGTGCGCCACCAGACGAAGCCGACCAGCAGCAGCGACGACAGCACGAACACCACCGCGTAGACCAGCGCGAGGCGCACCGAGGTGGAGCGGAACAGCCGGAGGCCGATGCCCTTATGCATCGGCGTCGAGCCGGTAGCCGACGCCCCGCAGGGTATGGAGCAGGGGCTTTTCGAACGGCGCGTCGATCTTTTGGCGCAGCTTGCTGATGTGGACGTCGATCACGTTGGTCTGCGGGTCGAAGTGATATTCCCAGACGTTTTCCAGCAGCATGGTGCGGGTCACCACTTGCCCCGCGTGGCGCATCAGGTATTCGAGCAGGGCGAACTCGCGCGGTTGCAGCGCAATCGGCTGGCCGTCGCGGCTGACCTTGCGCGCCAGCAGGTCGATGCGCAGGTCGGCGACCGCGAGGGTGGTCTCCGCCGCGTTGCCGCG
>LUYR01000018.1 GCA_001603335.1 Rhodospirillales bacterium Alpha_05
ACTTCCGCGAGGACGTGGCGGCGAGCCTGCCGCTGCTGCGCGAGGCGGCGGCGGCGATGACCGGCAGCAAGACCCGCGGCGACCGCCTGGTCGAGCGGGTGCTGGAGATTGCGATCGAAAAGATCGACGACCGCTGCAAGTATCCCTCGGTGGAAACCTGGCTGATGACCGTGCTGCGCGACCAAAGCACCGCATGGGACGATCATTCCCTCAACTGAAACGCGATAATCCCGCCATTTCCGGCCCAGCGCCGCGATAAAGTCCGGGCGAACCCGGGCCACCGCGCCTATCTCTAAGGCGGTTCAAACACTGCATAAACCTGGGAGGAACGATGGTGGAAAAACGCGCGCTTGGAAGGTCCGGATTGTGCGTGCCACCGGTGGTCTTCGGCGGCAACGTGTTCGGCTGGACGGTCGACGAAAAGGCGAGCTTCGCCCTCCTCGACGCCTGCCTCGACCACGGCCTCGACGCCATCGACACTGCCGACAGCTATTCCCACTGGGCGGAGGGCAATTCGGGCGGCGAGTCCGAGGCGATCATCGGCAACTGGCTCAAGGCCAACCCCGGCAAACGCGACAAGGTGCTGATCTTCACCAAGGTCGGCTCCACCGCCGGCGGGGTGAAGCGCGGCCTCTCGGCGAAGTGGATCGCGCAAGGCATCGAGGACTCGCTGCGCCGCCTCCAGACCGACCACATCGACCTCTACTTCGCCCACAAGCCCGACCCCGACACCCCCTTCGCCGAAACCCTCGAAGCCTTCGACAGGCTCAAGCGGGCGGGCAAAATCCGCGCCGTCGGCGCCTCCAACCTCGACGCCGGGCAGCTCGCCGAGAGCCTCGATGTGGCGAAAACCCACGGCCTCCAGCGCTACGACGTGCTCCAGCCGGAATACAATCTCTACGACCGCCAGGGCTTCGAAGGCCCCTTGCGCGAGCTGGTGGTGCGCGAGGAGATCGGCGTGATCACCTACTTCAGCCTCGCCTCGGGCTTCCTCACCGGCAAGTACCGCACCCACCTCGACATCACCGCGAGCCGCCGCGAGCGCTTCCTCGGCAAATACATGACGCCGCGCGGCGCACGTATCCTCGAAGCGGTGGGCGAGGTGTCGGAACGCACCGGCGCGCCGCCCGCCGAGGTCGCGATCGCCTGGCTGATCGCCCAGGGCGGCGTCACCGCGCCGATCGCCTCGGCCACCAGCATCGAACAGCTCGAAAGCCTCGCCAACGCCGCGACCCTCAAGCTCAGCCGCGAGGATATCGTCACCCTCGACACCGCCAGTGGGGAAGAATGACCATGAACGCCACCAAGACCATCGCCGTGCTCTGCGGCAGCCTGCGCAAGGACTCCTACAACCGCGCCCTGGTGCGCGCCCTGCCCGCCCTCGCGCCCGAGGGCATGACTTTCGACGTCCTCGAAGGGCTGGACGAACTGCCGCACTACAACGCCGACATCCAGGCCGAGGGCTTCCCGCCCAAGCTCAACGCGCTCGCCGCCGCGATCGCCCGCGCCGACGGCGTCGCGATCGTCTCGCCCGAATACAACTATTCGATCCCGGGCTTCCTCAAGAACGCGATCGACTGGCTCTCGCGGGTGCAGCCCGGGCCGTTCGCGGGCAAGCCGGTGCTGATCCAGTCCGCCTCGCCCGGCGTCTTCGGCGGTGCGCGGATGCAGTATCACCTGCGCCAGGTGCTGGTGTTCCTCGACGCGCTGCCGATGAACAAGCCCGAGGTGATGGTGGGCAACGCGATGCAGAAGTTCTCCGACGACGGCAAGCTCACCGACGAGCCGACACGAAAGTTCATCGGCGAGCAGTTGAAGGCGTTCTCCGCCTTCATCGAGCGGGTCGGGCCGCACTGAACCCAAAACGCCCGGCGGGGTCTCCCCCGCCGGGCGTTTTGCTGAGATCGCCGAGTGCTCAGACGTCGAGCGGCTTGAGGTCCCAGATCTCCTTGGCATAGCTGTGGATCGTCCGGTCGGCCGAGAACTTGCCCATGTTGGCGACGTTGAGAATCGCGCGACGGGTCCAGGTCTTCGGGTCGCGATAGAGCGTGTCCACCTCACCCTGGCAACGCAGGTAGTCGGCGAAGTCGGCGAGCAGGAGGAAGTGGTCGCCGCCGCGCAGCAGGCTGTCGAGCAGCGGCTTGTAGCGCACCGGATCGTTGGGCGAGAAGTAGCCGTTGCGGATCATGTCGAGGGTGCGGCGGAGTTCCTCGTTGCCGTTGTAGAACTCCCACGGATCGTAGGATCCGCCCTTGAGCTTCTTCGCCCCGGCGACGTCGAGACCGAAGATGAAGATGTTCTCCGCTCCCACCTCGTCGTGAATCTCGATGTTCGCGCCGTCCATCGTGCCGATGGTGAGCGCGCCGTTGAGCGCGAACTTCATGTTGCCGGTGCCCGAGGCCTCGGTGCCCGCGGTCGAGATCTGCTCGGAAAGCTCCGAGCCCGGAATGATGATCTCGGCGTTGGAAACCTTGTAGTCGGGGATGAACACCACCTTCAGCATGTCGCGCGTCGCACGGTCGTGGTTGAGGGTTTCGCCGACGTCCAGAACGAGGCGGATGATCAGCTTCGCCATGTCGTAACCGGGTGCTGCCTTGCCCGCGAAGATCACCGTGCGCGGCACGGTGACGCTGCCGGGGTTGTCTTTCAGCCGGTTGTAGCGCGCGATCACCTGGAGCACGTTGAGGAGCTGGCGCTTGTATTCGTGGAAGCGCTTGACCTGGGTGTCGAACAGGCTCGCCGGGTCGACGGTGACGCCGCAGGACTGGCTGATCAGTTTCGCCAATCGTTCCTTGTTGGCGCGCTTGATCTCGCGGAAGCGATCGTGGAAACCGGCGTCGTCGGCGAACTTGGTCAGGCCCTTGAGCTTGTCGAGGTCCTTCTCCCAGCCCTCGCCGATGCTGCCGGTGATCAACTCGGCGAGCGGCGGGTTGGCCTGGAGCAGCCAGCGGCGCGGCGTGATGCCGTTGGTCATGTTGACGAACTTGTTCGGCCAGATCTTCGCGAAGTCGGCGAACAGGCCCTCGCGCAGCAGCTTGGTGTGCAGCGCCGCGACGCCGTTGACCTTGTGGCTGCCGATCACCGCGAGGTGCGCCATGCGGATGCGGCGGGTGACGTCGTCGACCAGCGAGACCCGCGACAGGATCGCCGGATCGCCGGGGAACATCCGCCGCACGTCGCGGAGGAAGGCGTCGTTGATCTCGTAGATGATTTCGAGGTGGCGCGGCAGGATCGCCTGGATCATGTCCACCGGCCAGGTTTCCAGCGCCTCGGGCAGCAGGGTGTGGTTGGTGTAGCCGAAGGTGCGCTGGCTTAAGCCCCACGCGGTGTCGAAGCTCATGCCGTGGTCGTCCATGAACAGGCGCATCAGCTCCGCCACCGCCATCGCCGGATGGGTGTCGTTGAGCTGGATCGCCACCTGCTCGGGGAAGTTACTGAGGTCGTCGTGGTTGCGCAGGTAGCGGTGCAGGATGTCCTGAAGCGAGGCAGAGACGAAGAAGTACTCCTGCTTCAGCCGCAGTTCCTGGCCGTCCTGGCTCTTGTCGTTGGGGTAGAGCACCTTCGACAGGGTCTCGGAGAGGGTCTTGTTGCGCACCGCCTCGACGTAGTTGCCCTGGTTGAAGGTGTGGAGGTCGAACTCCCGCGTCGCCCGCGCCGACCACAGGCGGAGGTTGCCCACCGTCGGCGTCGAGAAGCCGGAAACCGGGTTGTCGAAGGCCATCGCCATGACTTCCTCGGCGTCGACCCACTGGCAGACCTCCTGCCCGTCCGCGTTGCGGAAGCAGAGGTTCTTGCCGCCGAAGCGGACGCGATAGAGCACCGAGGCGCGCGCCACCTCCCACGGGTTGCCGAAGCGCAGCCAGTTTTCCGGCTGCTCGATCTGCTGCCCTTCCTCGATCCGCTGGGTGAACATGCCGTATTCGTAGCGGATGCCGTAGCCGATGCCGGGATAGTCGTGGGTGAACAGGCTGTCGAGGAAGCACGCGGCCAAGCGACCCAAGCCGCCGTTACCAAGCGCGGCGTCGGGCTCGAAGGCCTGGATTTCGTCGAAGTCGAGACCGAGGGCAGTGAGGGTCTCGCGGGTAACGTCCATTACGCCGAGGTCGTAGAGCACCTTTTGCAGCGAGCGGCCGATCAGGTATTCCATCGAGAGGTAGTAGACCAGCTTCTTACCCTGGTCGTAGTTCTGCCGCGAGGTCTCGACGTTGCGCTCGCTCATCACGTAGCGCAGCAGGTGGGCGAGCGCGAGGAACCAGTCGCGACCGGAGGCGCCGTCGGGCGACCGCCCGACGCTCTGGATCATCGTCCGCGCGAGGGCGGCCTTCAAGCTCTCGACGTCGTCGAACACCGAAAGCAACGGCGCATCGCGGAAATCTTCCACCGGCACGGACTTCTGCATCGTCACACCCCTCTAGCTCGCTGGACGGATTCATAAACTTCGCGATAGCGCACCGCGGCGGCGCGCCAGGAGAAATCCTTGTTCATGCCCCGGTCCCGGACCTCGGCCCAGGCGGCGGGGCGGTCGTATAGCTCCCGCGCGCGGATCAGCGCGGCGAGGAAATCGGCCGGGGTTTCGCCATCGAAGACGAAGCCGGTGCCGTCGGCGCGCTCGTCGACGTCGAAGACGCTGTCGGCGAGGCCGCCGGTGCGGCGCACCACCGGAATCGTGCCGTAGCGCAGCGCATACATTTGCGTGAGGCCGCAGGGCTCGAAGCGCGAAGGCACGGCGAACACGTCGGCGCCCGCCTCAATCACATGGGCGAAAGCCTCGTCGTATCCAATATGCGCCGCCACCCGACCGGGAAAAATCTGCTCCGCCTCGCGGCAGCGCGCCTCGAGCTCGGGCTCTCCCGCGCCCTGGATCACCACCTGGAATCCCATCTCGACGATTTCCGGCAGCGCACCCAAGACGATGTCCATTCCCTTTTGCCAAACCAGGCGGCCGAGCAACCCCAGAACCGGCGCCTTGGCGTCGGGCAGCAGGCCCGCCTGCGCCTGGAGGGCCGACTTGCACGCCGCCTTGCCGCTAACGTCGGAGGCGGAATACGGTTGCGCGATCACCGCATCGTTTTCCGGGCTCCAGATGTCGTGGTCGATGCCGTTCAGGATGCCGCGCAGGGTTCCGGCGCGCCAGCGCACCACGCCGTCGAGGCCATAGCCGAAGCCTTCGGTCTGGATCTCCCGCGCGTAGGTCGGGCTCACCGTGGTGAGGAAGTCGGAGAACACCAAGCCCGCCTTCAGCAGGCTGACGTTGCCCCAGTATTCCAGCGCGTCGATGGTGTTGAGCGCCGGGTCGACGCCGACCTCGGGCAAGATCGACGGCGGAAACACCCCCTGGTAATGCAGGTTGTGGATGGTGAACACGCACCCCGGACCGCCGCGCCACTGCCGCAGGTACACCGGCACCAGCCCGGTCTGCCAATCGTGGGCGTGGATGATGTCGGGCTGCCAGCCGGTGAGGCCGCCGCCGATGCCGACGAGCGCCGCGGCGCGCGAGAGCAGCGCGAAACGCCGCGCGTTGTCGGGCCAGTCCTTGCCGTCGGGACCGAGATACGGCCCGCCCGGACGCGCGAACGCCGCCGGACAATCCACCAGCAGGACTTCGAGCGAGCTGTCGGGCATGCGCGCCGGAATGATCCGCCCCGGGCCGAAGCCCAGGGTCTCGGTGAGCGGCATCGGCGTGCCCGCGTCGACGACCTTGGCGAGCGCCTCGGGGTAGCCCGGCAGCATCACCTTGACCTCGTCGCCCAGCGCCCGGAAGGCCTTCGGCAACGCGCCGACCACATCCGCGAGGCCGCCCGTCTTCGCCAGCGGATAGACCTCCCCGGCGACGAATAAAATCTTCATTTCCAGATACTACTCCGCTGCTGCCGCACCCTTCGGCCCCCAAACTATGGCACAGCCGCCGGGGCCGCAGTAGATAAAACCCGCAAATCCGAGGCGATGAAACTTACGGGCGATACAGGCGTTTTCTCCTTGCGTCGTTCCTCGGATGACATAACCTCAACGGGAACAGAACACTCAAACCCACGGGGAGGACGGTCTATGGATGCGAGTCAACGCGACCTCAATACCTCGTTGAAGAACACCCTGGCGCTGGTGCTGGCGGGAGGTCGCGGCAGCCGCCTGATGGACCTCACCGACTCCCTCGCCAAGCCCGCGATCTTCTTCGCCGGCAAATTCCGAATCATCGATTTTCCGCTGTCCAACTGCATTCACTCCGGCATCCGCAAGGTCGCGGTGCCGACCCAATACCGCTCCCACCAGCTAATCCAACACGTTCAGCGCGGCTGGGGATTCCTGAAGTCGGAACTCCAGGAGTTCATCGAGATCTGGCCGGCGCAACAGCAGACCGCCGACGAAAGCTGGTATCGGGGAACCGCCGACGCGGTCTACCAGAACATGGACCTGCTGAAGCAGATCGACCCCACCTACATCCTCGTGCTCGCGGGCGACCACGTCTACAAGCAGGACTACTCGAAGATGCTGGCCCAGCATATCGAGCGCCGCGCCGAGGCCACCGTCGCCTGCGTCGAGGTGCCGATCGCCCGCGCCACCGAGTTCGGCGTGGTCAAGGTCGACGAGAACGAACAGATCATCGAGTTCATGGAAAAGCCCGCGAACCCCGCCCCGGTTCCCGGCAACCCGAACATCGCCTTCGCCTCCATGGGCATCTATATCTTCAACGCCGACTTCCTCTTCCAGCAGCTGATCCGCGATGCCGGAACCCAGGGCTCGTCGCGCGACTTCGGCAAGGACATGCTGCCGAGCCTGGTCGGCCGCTCGCGCCTCTTCGCCCACCGCTTCGCCGAAAGCTGCGTCCGCGCCGACGACCAGGACGAGCCCTACTGGCGCGACGTCGGCACCGTCGACGCCTATTGGGAAGCCAACATCGACCTCACCACCGTCACCCCGGCCCTCGACCTCTACGACCCCGATTGGCCGATCTGGACGACGCAGGAACAACGCCCCCCGGCGAAGTTCGTCTTCGACGACGACGACCGGCGCGGCGTCGCCCTCGATTCCGTCGTGGGTGCGGGCTGCATCGTTTCGGGCGGCACGGTGCGCGGCTCGCTGATTTCCAACAACGTGCGGGTCAACTCCCACTCGCTGGTCGAGGATTCGGTGCTGCTGCCCAATGTCGACGTCGGCCGCCACGCGGTGATCCGCCGCGCGATCATCGCGCAGGACACCCGCATCCCGCCCGGCATGATCATCGGCGAAGACGCGGAACTCGACGCCAAACGCTTCTACCGCACCGAAAGCGGCATCGTCCTGGTCACCGCGCAAATGGTGGAAGACCTGGACTAACCGCGTACTCCGTCCTACATTAGAGAAATCGAATACGGCGATCCCTCGCGGATCGCCGTGGTTTCCGAACTTCGACTTCTCAACCCCAAGGACCGAACCCATGGCAATCCTCACCGCGCGCAACGACGGCGTCTGCCGCTTTTCCGCGACCTTCACCAAGTACGGCAAAACCGTGGAAACCGACGCGACCAAGGACCACGGCGGCGAAGACACCTCCTACTCGCCGATCGACCTCACCATCGCCGCGCTGGTCAACTGCACCGGCACCCTGATGGCGATCAAGGCCAAATCCCTCGGCCTCGACACCACCGGCATGACCCTCTCCGCCGACTACTCGATGGTCCCCGGCCGCATCGGCGCAATCGCGATCTCCGCCGCCGTCCCCTGCGACACCGACGAAAAAGCCCGCCAGGGGATGATCCGCGCCGCCAACAACTGCCCGGTGCGCAAAAGCCTCCACCCCGATATCGGCATCACCCTCACCATCAATTGGGCCGACGGCACGATCGAGACGGTGAAGGAATAAGGTCAGGTCAGGGCTCTGCCCTGGCCCGCTAGGGGCCTTAGGCCCCTAGAACCCCTTTTGTTTTTCGCGCGAAGCGCAATCGATCATCACGCGGCGTGATGGTTTCATGGCGCTCCGCGCGAAGAACTTAAGGGAGGTTCGGAGGGCCCACGGCCCTCCGAGCGGGGTCCGGGGCGGCAGCCCCGCCCATCACGCCCCCACCACCTCCGCCACGCTTCGGAACCCCCGCATCGAGCAGAACGCCTCGCCGCACATCGTGCAGTGGTGATCGTTGCCCGCGTCGCCGCGATAAGCTTGCGCGGTGCGCGGGTCGAGGCTGAGGGCGATCTGGTCGTTCCAGTGGAAGTCATAGCGCGCACGCGAGAGGGCGTCGTCGCGCGCCTGGGCCGAGGCGAGGCCCTTGGCGAGGTCGGCGGCGTG
>LUYR01000019.1 GCA_001603335.1 Rhodospirillales bacterium Alpha_05
CAGGCCGAAGCGGCGCGTCAGCCAGCGCGCGCAGGCGGCGCGCAGCTCGGGCGTGCCCTCGTTGGGCGGATAGCGGTTCCACAGGTGGGCGTTGGCGGCGACGACCTCGCCGATGATCGGCGGCGGCGCGAGTTGCGGCTCGCCGATCGACATCGACAGCGGGGTTTCGACTTGGGTGGAAACCGGATCGAGGAGCTCGCGCAGGCGGACGAACGCGCTGCCCGGCAAACGCTCAAGAGCGGGATTGACCATGCTATTCCTTGGCCGAACGGGCGGCGAATGACGACATGATCAAGGGTATAGCCGAAAAACCCAGGCAGGGCAAAACTCCTGCCCGGATCTTTCGCGGTCGTGCGACCTCAGCGGTAGAGGAAGGTGGTGAGGTCGTAGAGCTTCTGCGGCGGCAGGATGTAGATCACGCCGAGTACGATCAGCGGCAGCCACGTGCCGAGGGCACGCACCAGGTGGCGGATCGGCCGGTCTTCCGGCGTCAGCATGAACCAGTTGAGCGTCGCGAGGCCGACGGAGACCAGCAGCAGGCCGATCTCGCCCAGGCCCAGCACCGGCGGCACGGTCAGGCCGGTGATCGGCGCGGTGCGGTAGTAGATGATCCGGATCGCGAAGAACAGGATCAGGAACACGTCGATGTAGCGGATGATCTTGCGCTTCGACCGGGTCAGGCTGACCCGCGGCGCGGTACGCGAGGTGAGGAAGGCGACCTCCTCGTCGGTGAGTTCCTTGTCGACGGGGGACGTGCCGAACATGCCCTTCTTGTCCACGAACGGGATCTCGGGCTCGTCGGCCTTGGGCTTGTCGTCGCGGTCGGTCATCGGGGCTCCTCCATGCGAACCTGCGCAAGCCCTATAGCGCGTGCCGCCGCGCCTGTCAAAAGGCACGAAAAATGGCCCGGCGGACATGCCACCGGGCCAGAGTCTCGGGAGGAACAAACACTGATACTCAGGAAACCAAACCATCCCCGCAAATCGGGACGATCCGTCCAACGGGCTTCGAGAACGAGGCGGGATGCCCCTGCGAAGCCTGTGGCCTCAGCACCTGCGTAAGGGAATGCATAGCACGTGCCATGTCTGACATGGGCGTTAAGGTTCAGTGAATTCAACGATTTGACAGAATTCGCGCGCGCCGGACGGGATTTGCGCTAAACTCGCGGGATCAAAAATTGTCCAAACGTCAGCAAAGCTGACTAAAATTTGTGCGGCAGCCCGGATTGCCCGATTTGGCGGCGAAAGACCGGGCGCGGCGGACGCTGCGCGGAGGACCCCAATCATGCCAGTGCTTACAAAGCGTTGGCTTCAGTGGCCGAAGCTGCGGTCGGTGCGTGCGCGCCCGATCCTCGGCGGGTCCCCGGACGGCTGCCCGGATATCGGCTTCCTCGCCGACGACGACCGCCATTTCGAGCTCTTCGCCGCATGGCTCTATCGCCAATGGAGCGCACCGCGCGGGGAAACCTTGGAAAACCGGCGTCAGGCGTTGCGCGGGCAAATGCGCATCGACCGCCTGCCGATCGCGCTCGTCGCCTATTGGCAAGGCACTCCGGCGGGGATCGTCAGCCTGCGCCGCAACGATCTGCAAAGCCGCCTGCGCGTCGGGCCCTGGCTCTCCGCGCTGTATGTCGATGAAGCGCTACGCGGTCACGGCATCGGCGGGGCGCTGGTGGGGGCGACCCTGAGCCTCGCTGCGTGGCTCGACCACCCCGAGGTCTGGCTGTTCACCACCGACCGCGCGCGGTTCTACGAACGGCTGGGTTGGGAGCGGGTGCCGCCGATCCCCGAGGAACTGCGGCAGAACCCGCAGCCCCTGGTGTTCCGGCACGCCACCGGAATCTAGCGGTGGCGGCGGTCGGCGGGGGGGAAGCGCCGCGCCTCTTCGACGAGCATGATCGGCACGCCGTCGCGGATCGGATAGGCGATGCCGAGGGCGTCGTTGACGAGTTCGTGCGCCTGGCGGTCGTAGCGCAGCGGCAGCTTCGACATCGGGCAGACGAGCAGGGAAAGCAGCTTCGAATCAACTTCGGTCATGGAGTCCTCGTTAGGAGTCATTGCGGCGCGTCGCCGCCGCCGCTGCTGCCGACCGCGCCCATTTCCATCAGCGCGCACAGGACGTTGTAGCGGCTTTCGAGGGTCGGGGCTTCGAGCAGGGCCTGTTTTTCCGGCGCTTCGAAGGGCAGCGCCATCGAGAGGGTGGCGACCAGCGACGGCAGCGCGAGCGAATCGAGCGCGCGCAGGTCGATGTCGAGGGAGTGCGCCTCGATGAAGCGCTTGAGGGTCTTCGCCAGCTTCTGCCGTGGCGCGGTGATCGCGCCGCCGCCGGGCAGCGCGACGTCTTCGCGGAACATCGCGTAGTCGACCTTGAGGCGGCGGAATCCGTCTTGCGGTTCGGCCTCGCCAGTGACCTGGAAGCGGCAGATGCCGAGCAGGACGACGAACAGTTGGCGCGCGTCGGTCTCGGAGAAGTGGACGATCCGGCCGACGCTGCCGACCGAATAGAGGCGCGGCGATTCGCTGCCGTCCTCCTCGTCGAGCGGCTGGATCATGCCGAACAGCCGGTCGCCGCGCAGCGCCGCGTCGACCAGGGCGAGGTAGCGCGGCTCGAAGACGTTCAAGGGCAAGCGCCCGCCCGGCAGCACGATCACCTGACTGAGGGGAAACACCGGCAGAACCTCCGGCAGATCCTCGTACCGCGTCGTGAACGGGTCCCTCACCATGCGCCCTCCAGCGGTTGTCCCGCGCGGCCGTTGCCGCGGGGGGGCTTAGACCATCAGCATCATCTGCAACATCCGGCGCCCGGACTTGGCGTCGGGATCGGTGGGCCCGAGGGCCTCGAAAATCCGGAGCAGGCGCTTGCGCGCGCCGTCCTCGTTCCAAGTCCGGTCGCGCCCGACGATCTCGAGAAGCTCCTTGATCGCGGTGGCGGAATCGCCCTGGGCATAGGCCGCCATGGCAAGGTTGAAGCGCGCCTCGTGGTCGTCCGGATTGGCGGCGAGCGCGGCGATCGCGAGCGGCACGTCGATGTCAGTGCCCTCGGCGGCGAGCTCAAGGGTGGCGATCACCGCGGCGATCTCCGGGTTCTTCTTCATCTCGTCCGGCAGCTTGGCGAGAATCGCCTGCGCCTGGTCGAAGCGCCCGGCGGCCATGTTGCAGCGCAGGATCCCGGCGATCGCCCCGGGGTTGCCCGGCGCGGCCTGGAGAATCTGCTGGTAGATGCCGATCGCCTGGGCGACGTCGCCGTCCACGAGGGCCTGGCGCGCGGTGGCGAGCATCGCCTCGATCTGGGCGAGCATCCGCGCGTCGTTGGTGAGCGCGCCGAGGAAGGCCTGGAGGTCCTGCTCGGTCGGGACTCCGGCGAGCATGTCGACGGGGCGGCCGTCCTTGATCGCGAAGATCGCGGGCACCGAGCGCACCTGCATCTGCTGGGCGAGCTGCGGATTTTCGTCGACGTTGATGGTGACCATGCGGATCCGCCCGTTGGCGGCGCGGATCGCGCGTTCGAGCATCGTAGTGACCTGCTTGCACTGGGCGCTGCGCGGCGACCAGAACTGCACCACCACCGGGGCCGACATCGACGCGTCGATGACGTCGCGCATGAAGTCCTGCGTGTTGGAGGCCTTGATCATATCCTGGCCGCCAGTCGCGCCGCCCTTGGCGGCAGCGCCGTCACCGAAAAGAAAGTCCATGTCCCTCGCCCGAATTGTTCGCGAATGTGGTTGGGATTACTCCATACGCCCCTCAAAATGGAGCGTTCGGGCTGTTCAGGCAAGCCTTAAGCGGGATTTCGGCGGGCCTGCGAGGGGTGTGAATTTTTTTGTTGCAATCGACGAAATCCCCGATATATTCGCGGGCCTTGGCGACGACCAATTCGGTCTGAACCAACGGAGCGCGGGCGTAGCTCAGGGGTAGAGCACAACCTTGCCAAGGTTGGGGTCGAGGGTTCGAATCCCTTCGCCCGCTCCAGTTTCCCCCCAGGGGGAACACCGCAAAAGGCCGGGGCTGTTGTCCCGGCCTTTTTCGTTGTGCGGCCTTCAGAATTTCGGCTTGCCGCACGATCCGGTGCGGCGGGCGGTCAGACCGGCATTTGCGCGGTGACCAACAGGGTCATCACTGTGGCTTCGTCCTGGTTCGCGACGTTCACCTTCCAGCGCACGATGCCGCGATCCGGCTTGCTTTCCGAGCGCCGCAGCATCTCGACCTCGCGGCTGACGGTGAGGGTGTCGCCGGGCCGCACCGGCGCGTGCCAGCGGAGCTCGTCCACGCCCATGCCGACCACCGGGGTGTCGCCGAACGGCTTCGCGCCGATGAACGCGCGCATCGCCAGCGCCGCGACGTGCCAGCCGCTCGCGATCAACGTGCCGAACCGCCCGGAGGCGGCGGCCTCCGGGTCGGTGTGCTGGGCCTGGGGATCGAACGCGTGGCCGAAGCCGACGATCTCCTCGGCGGAAACCGTGATCGGCGCGCCGGTCCAGACCTCGCCGAGGGCGAGGTCGCTCCAGGTGCGGTTCATGGCTCAGGCCTTTTCGAGGGCGACGGAGGCGGGCTTGGCGACGTCGCGCAGCAGGTCGCGCACGCCGTCCTTGAGGAAGCCCAAGGTGGTCTCGTCGACGAGGCGGCCGTCCTTGACCTTTTCGTGCACCAGCCCGATCACCGTCTGCGGCCGCGAAACCGGGCGCGCGGCGATCGCGAACAGGGTCTCGTTGAGCGACGACTGGGCGCGCACGCCGCCGGTGAACGCCGGGGACGAGGTAAAGGTGAGCACCGGCTTGCCGATCAGGGTCGAGCGCGCGTAGGGGCGCGACGCCCAGTCGAGCGCGTTCTTGAGCACGCCGGGCATGCCGTAGTTGAACTCGGGGCTGGCGATGACGATGCCGTCGGCGTCGGCGATCGCCTGGCGCAGCGCGGCGACGCGCGCAGGCGGCGTCGCGGTGTCTTCGTCCTGGTTGTAGAACGGCAGGCCTTCGAGTGAGAAGATCTCGATGGTGGCGACGTCGGCGACCGCGTCGGCGAGGGTCTTCAAGATCGCGGTGTTGTAGGACTCGCGGCGCAAACTGCCGGAGATCGCGAGAATTTTGGCTTTCACGGGTGGTACTCCTGAAACGGCGAAACGAAATCTGTCTTCAGCGATCTATTCCTTCGCCGCCGATGCGCAAGGCGAAATCGTTCCGCCGGGTTTACCATCGCGTCCGCGCGTCAAAAAAGATCGTGGAAATCGAACGCACTACGACGAACCCGGGAGCCCCAGGCAACGGTGTTTCCCGGTTTTTGCAACGCTCGGGGGCGAGACTCCCCCTTTTCCGATCACCCTCGACGGAGATACGGCATGACCATCCCCAACGGCCAATTCGTCTGGTACGAGCACCTCACCCACGATGCCGCGGCGGCGGCGGCGTTCTACCAGCACGTCGTCGGCTGGAGCGCGGCACCCGCCGACATCCCCGACGCGCCGCCCTACACCATCCTGAGCGCCGGCGAACGCCCGGTGGCGGGGCTGATGACCTTCCCCGAGGGTTGCGGCGTCGGCAGCGATCCGGGCTGGATCGGCTACGTCTCGGTCGACGACGTCGACGCTTTCGTCGCCAAGGTCGAGGCGCTGGGCGGCAAGCTCCACGTCGGGCCGATGGAGATCGCCGAGGTCGGGCGGTTCGCCGTGGTCGCCGACCCGCAGGGCGCGGTGTTCGCGCTCTACAAGAGCGCCTGCGAGGGCCCGCCGCCGCTGCCGATGGGCACCCCGGGCCTCGCCGGTTGGCACGAGCTCTGGGCCAAGGACGGTGCGGCGGCGTTCGCCTTCTACGCCGAGCTGTTCGGCTGGACCAAGACCGAGGCCTTCGACATGGGGCCCAACGGCGTCTACCAGCTGTTCGCCACCGCGAGCGAGGCGGTGGGCGGGATGATGACCGCCGACGCGGGCGTGAGCACCGGCTGGCTGTTCTATTTCAACGTGCCGGAGCTCGACGCGGCGATGGCGCGGGTGCTGGACAAGGGCGGCAAGGTCGCGTTCGGCCCGCAGGAAGTGCCGGGCGGCCTGTGGATCATCCAGTGCCACGATCCCCAGGGCGGCGAGTTCGCGCTGGTCGCGCCGGTGCGCTAGGCTCGGGGCCGAACACGCTCATGCCGCCATAGCCGTGCGAGGCGTCGCGCTCCGCCGCGACGAGGTCGTCGAAGGCGGGGCCGCGCGCGCTGCGCTCGAGGGCGCGGGATTGCGCATCGAGGCGCTTCAGTGCCGCCATGCGGTCGTCGTTGCCGAGGCGCGCCGACGCCACCGCCGCCTTCAGCACTTCGAGGGTGCGGTCGTAGACCTTGAGCGGCACCGGATAGGGGTGGCGATCCTTGCCGCCGTGGGCGAGGGAGAAGCGCGCCGGATCGCTGAAGCGGCAGGGCGTGCCGTGCACCACCTCGGCCACCTGCGCCAGCGCCCGCACCGTGCGCGCACCGACGCCGGGCACCAGCAACAGCTCGGAAAAATCCCGCGGACCGGCTTCCGCCGCCGCCGCGAGCGCGCCGTGCAGACGGCGCAGCACCACGTTCTCCGCCCGCACCTCGTGGTGCGCGGGCATGATCAGGTGCGGCAGCAGCGGCTGGGCGGGCGGCGGCGATGCGATGCCTTCGAACGCCGCGAGCTCGCGGGTGATGCGGCTGGGGCCGAAGTCTACCAGAAGGTCGAGTTGCGCGGTGCGCGACGCTGCGGCGCGGCGGTCGGCGAGGTTGACGATTTCGCCCTGGTTCTCGCCGTCGATCGCGGCGTGCGGCGCGTCGACGAAGCTTTTCAAATCCTCGGAAAGCCAATGATAGCGCCGCGCTTGCCGCGCTTGGCCGTTCATCCCCTGCTGCACCACCGTCCACTTGCCGTCGTCGGCGACGATGAAGCCGTGGAGATAAAGATCGAAGCCGTCCTGCACCGCCGCGCTGTCGACCTTGGCGACGAGGCGGCTCGCCTGCGCCATCGCCGCGCCGTCGAAGCCGACCCGCTCGCCGATCGCCAGCAGTTCGCCGGGGGTCTCGCGCGAATGCTTGC
>LUYR01000020.1 GCA_001603335.1 Rhodospirillales bacterium Alpha_05
GCAGCGTCACGATGGCGGCAGGCACCGCGCAGGCGGAGGTCGAGCCGCTCGGCGTCGACGGCGGCTACGGCGCCTACCTCGCCGCCCATTCGGCGCGCCTGCGCGACGATATCGACGGCGCCGCCGACAATCTCGCACGCACCCTCGCCACCGACCCCGACAACACCGACGTGCAGCGCCTCGCGCTGATCTATTCCGCCGCCGACGGCCGCCACGACACCGCGCGCAAGATGGCGCAGCAGATCGTCAAGGCGAAGCCCGACGACGTGCTCGCGGGCTACGTCCTCGCCACCGAGGCGGCGCGCGACGGCAACTGGAAGGCCGCCGACAAGGCGATGCGGGCGATCCCCGACGCCAACCTCAATTCGCTGCTCGGGCCGCTGCTGCGCGCCTGGATCGCGGTGGGCGCGCGCGACGTCGACGGCGCGCTCGACCGCCTCAAGCCGCTCGCGGCGCGCAAGCCGTTCCTGCCGGTCTACAACTTCCACTCCGCGCTGATCCTCGATTTCGCCCAGCGCGACGCCGAGGCCGAAGCCGCCTACGACCGCACCGTCGCGGGCGACGGCGGCCACTCGATTCATTCGGTGCAGGCGGCGGGGCGGTTCTACAACCGCATCGGCAAGACCGAACGCACCGACCAACTCGTCGCCGACTTCGCCGCCGAACGCGGCGACGCGCCGCTCACCGAGGCCTTGACCAAGAGCCTGGTGGAGCGCCGCGCCCGCACCCCGATCGTCTCGACGCCGCTCGACGGCATGGGCGAGGCCTACCTCAGCATCGCGACCTCGCTCGCCAACTCGGATTCGTGGGAAATCACCCTGGCGCTGGCGCAGCTCAGCCTGCGCGCCAACCCGCACCTCGAACTCGCGCGGGTGATGGTCGGCGACCTGTTCGAGGCGCACGAGGACTACGACCGCGCCAACGCCGCCTACACCATGGTCTCGCCGGATTCCGACGTCGGCTATTCGGTGCGCTTGCGGATGGCGAAGAACCTCGAGCACATGGACGAACACGACCAGGCCGCGAAGGCGCTCGAAGACTTGGCGCAGCGCTTCCCGCACCGTCCCGAGCCGCTGATCGAACTGGGCGACCTCTATCGCGGCGACAGCCGCTTCGAGGACTCGGTGAAGGCCTACGATCGTGCGTTCGCGCGCCTCGGTGCGGTGGAGCCCCGCCATTGGGTGCTCTACTACACCCGCGGCATCTCCCTCGAACGCTCGAACCAGTGGCCGCGCGCCGAAGCCGACTTCCTCAAGGCCCTGGAACTCGAGCCGGATCAGCCGCTGGTGCTCAACTACCTCGGCTATTCCTGGCTCGACAAGGGAATGCACCCGGACGAAGCCCAGGCGATGATCGAACGCGCGGTGGAGCAACGGCCGCGCGACGGGTATATTATCGACAGTCTGGGCTGGGCGTACTACCTGCGCGGCAACTACCAGGAAGCGGTGAAGCACCTGGAGCAGGCGGTGGTCCTGGTGGCGGACGACCCCACGGTGAACGACCATCTCGGCGACGCATATTGGCGGGTGGGACGCAAACTCGAGGCGCGCTATCAGTGGCAGCGCGCTCTCGACCTCAAGCCCGACGACAAGCAGACCGCGGCATTGCAAGCGAAGTTAAAGGACGGCCTGACGGGCGCGGCGCGATAGTCGCCCGCCGCCCCAGGCCACGAGAGGGATACGACGACGATGGAATACCCCCCTGCGCCGCATCGCCATGCGGCGTCCCCGGCGGTTCAGGCCTTGGAAACCGAAGCTCCGGCCAAGCTTAACCTCTATCTTCACGTTCTCGGCCGTCGCGCCGACGGCTACCACGCTCTCGACAGCCTCGTCGCGTTCGTCGACATCGCCGACACCCTCCACGTCGCGTCCGCGCCCGAGTTCGCCTTCGAGGTGGTCGGGCCGCTCGCCGCGGCGCTCAAGGAGGACGACTTCGAGGACAACCTCTGCGTCCGCGCCGCCCGCGCGCTCGCGGCGCACCTCGGCCGCCCCCTCGATCTGAAACTCACCCTGATCAAGCGCCTGCCGGTCGCCGCGGGGATCG
>LUYR01000021.1 GCA_001603335.1 Rhodospirillales bacterium Alpha_05
AGGACGTGGACGGATTCGTGCGCCAGAAACGCGACTTCATCGCCAGCTCCGCCGGGGAGATTAACGGCGAGTTCCGTCTGCGCCGCAGCAACGGCTCATGGCGCTGGATTCACAGCCGCGGCCGGGTACAGGCCCGCGACAGCCTCGGCCGCGTCAGCCGCGTGGTCGGCACCAATGTCGACATCACCGACAAAAAACTCAAGACCGAGAAGTTGCAGGACCGGCTCTCCGCGCTCACCTCGCCCGTGGGCGGCGCGCACGACATCCGCTTTAACGATGTCTTCGACATCGAGAAGATTCAGATGCTGCAGGACGCCTTCGCCGGGGCCTTTGGCGTCAATTCGGTGATAGTCACCCCCGAGGGGTCGCGCCTGACGCGGGCATCGGGACATATTGACGAGTGCGGTATCCGTAACTGCCTGCTCACGCCCGCGCAGATCACGCTGGGGCGACGGGGGATCGACCCCTTTGTCTGCCCGGACTGCGGACAATTCTTCGGGGGCGCGGGGATTCTGGCGGGACAGGTGCATTTGGCCAACTGGCTGGTGGCGCGCGAGACGGGCGCGGACAATGCGGGGATTGACCCGGCCGGGCCGGAGCGCTTCGGGCGCATCTGCCGGACGATGGAGCTTTTCGCCAGCCAGCTTTCGGAACTGGCCTTCCAGAACGTGGTGCAGGCGCGGGTGATTTATGAGCGCACCCGCGCCGAGCAGCGCCTGCTGGAGAACGAGGCCATCCTCAAGGAGGCGCAGGCCATCGCCCACGTCGGGCACTGGAGCTACAAGGTCAAGGATGACGTGCTGGACGGCTCCGAGGAGATGCGCCGGATACTCGGCCTGCCGCGCACGGGCACCTTTACCCTTGAGGAGATCACAAGGGTGGGGCACCCCGACGACCGCCCCGCCTTCCGGCAGGCCATGGGCGACGCGCTGCGCACGGGCGAGCCGCTGAAGAGCAATTACCGCGTGATCGTGCAGGAGGCGGTACGGCACGTTCATGTGCGCGGAGTCAGCTTCGGATGCGTCGACGGAAAGCCGGAGTACATGCTCGGCATCATCCAGGACATCTCCGAACGCGTCCGGCGCGAAATCGCCCTGCGCGAGCAGGAGGAGAATCTGCGCATCACCCTCGACGCCATCGGCGACGGCGTTATCGCCACCGACCACGAGGGGCGGATAACGCGGATGAACCCGGTCGCGCAGGAGCTGACGGGCTGGAATATCATGGAGGCCATTGGCCGGCCGGTGGCGGAGGTGTTCAACATCGTACATGCCGAGACGCGGCAGAAGGTGGCCGACCCCGTGCAGGAGGTGCTTGAGAAGGGGCGCATGGCGGGCATTCCGGAGCAGACGCTGCTGATCGCGCGCGACGAGACCGCGCGGCTGATCTCCGACAGCGCCGCGCCGATCCGCAACGAAAAAGGGGTGCTGGTGGGGGCGGTGCTGGTCTTCCGCGACATCACCGGCCAGCACCAGCTTGAGCAGCAGTTGCGCCAGGCGCAGAAAATGGAGGCCA
>LUYR01000022.1 GCA_001603335.1 Rhodospirillales bacterium Alpha_05
CGGTTAGCCGCGCCCGCCGCGGCCTTCATGGCACCGAAAGACGGCGGGCGGACCGGGCCTGCATCCTGGAGCGTCAGCGCAAGGACCGGAGCGTCAGCGGAGGATGGCGAAGGCCGGCGATTTTGCTTCGCGATGGAAAGGCCCGCAGGGCCGCCGGAAAATCGTTTGCCACAGCCATTGCCGGACCGGGCCGTCTGCTGTCCGGTCGCCCTCTGAAGAAGGCCGGGGCGCGGCCCCCTCCGACATTCACTGGGAGCCGTTGACGAGCACCGCGATCACACCGTCATAGCCCGCACCGCTGCCCCGTTCAGGCGGACAGGACGGACTCCATGAACCTCGCGACATCCTGCGGGGCGAGTTGGACCCGGATCGAAGCCCGTAAGGCGTCGAGACCACGCAGGCGCAGATCCTCGTTGAGATCGCCCAGCATCGGCGAGAGTGGCAGCGCCTCTATGCCGAGCGCGTCTGCCCGTTCGACGAGCGTTTCCCGCGCGCCATCGCCCGCCGGATCGTCATCGCGGACGATGTAGAGCCGGCGCAGCGTGTCGGGGAACAGGATGGCGGCAAGATGGGCTGCGGAGAGCGCGGCCGCCATCGGCATCTCGGGCAACATGCATCGCAGCGACAGCATGGTCTCGATGCCTTCGCCCGCTGCCATGACCTCGCCTGCCACGCCAAAGCGTACCGCATGGCCGAGCAGGTTGCCCATTGCCCGTCGCGGTGTCTCGATCGGGGCTTTGCCGAGTGTCGCCTCGCTGAAGCCGTTCGGATCGAGCCAGGTGCGATGGGCGCCGGTCTGGCGACCGTCGAGATCGGTCACCGACGCGATCAGCGCAGGCCAGGTCTCGGTCGGGCTATGCTCGTCGGGCCGGTAGTAGCAGCATGGATGGAACCGCAGCGATCCGGTTCCGTGCAAAGCCGTAATGCCGCGCTTGCGGAAATACGATTCCGCGAGTGTGCCCGCGATCGGTTGCGCCATCGAGAACAGCCTTTTGGCCGCGAGCGGCGAGCCCGTTGGTGCTGGTGATTTGCGTCCAGGCGATGATGCCGGTTCCGGCGCGGGATGCGTCAGGCTGAGGAACCGCCGGGCCTCGTCGGCCACGTCCCTGAACTCCGTCAGACCGCAACTTTCGCGGATGACGTCGAGGAGATCACCATGTTCACCTGTCGCGGCGTCGGTCCATTTCCCAGCGGCTCCCTTGCCTGATTCAGGGCCGGTCAGACGCACGAACATCGAGCGACCCTTGGTGTTGCGCACATCGCCCACGATCCAGTACCGGCCGGATTTGTGCCCACTCGACAGATATTCGCGGCACGTGGCCTCCGCGTTGCGGGCAAGCCGTGCCGCGAGATCACTCGCTGATTGCGCCATGTTCCGCCTCCGTCAAAGAAAAAGGCCCGCGTCGCCGCGGGCCAGTTTGCCGGTTCGGATACCGCTCTATTCGGCGGCGACCACGTGAGATGTCGCTTCGGCATCGTCATTGTCGTCCGGAACGTCATCAGTGCCCATGGCCGTTTCACCGTCTTCGGTCGCCGTTTCCGCGACGCCCGTTTCCGGTTCCGCCGGATCGCCGGTGGTTTCACTCTCGCTTTGCTCCGGTTCTCCCGGCGTGCGCAGCGGATCCGGTAGCCAGCCGGTGTCAGCGAGCAGCGTCTCGGCCTCGGAGGCCATGTCGCCCTTCTTGAGGTGGGCGATACGATCGGCGGCACGCTCGCCCTTCGCCTCGGTGACGGCCTGCAGAATACGCGCCTTGGTGACGCGGCCGAGGAAGGTGTCGACGGTCGGACGCCATCCCGCCACCGCCATGTCGAGGCCGACGGTTTGAGCAAGCACATCCGCGTGGGCGAGGGCCCGCGGGCGCCGGTTCCAGGATTCGGAAACGGCATTGACCGAAAGGCTGACGATGTGGGCGAAGAGGCTCGCTTGCTCCTTACCGTCCCACTGCTGAAGGGTGCCCCAGAGTTCGTCAGACTCTTTCGGCAACCGCTTCGTCCATGCCTCATGGCGGGCGGTGGCTGCTTCGGCGACCGCGCTGTCGTTCAACGCCGGCGTCTGCGCGCTGAACCCGACACTCTTTAGGCCGAGTTCGAGGCAACTGTCCGAGCCATAGTGGTAAAAGACCGTCAGCGTCAGGGCGTGCAATGCCGCGACGAAGGCGATGTCCGGTCGTTCAGCAAGCGCGTTGCGCAATCCGAGCGTGCGATGGGCGGTGAGTTCCGACATCAGGCGGTCGGAGATTGGCGACAGGCCTTCGTCCTCATCGGGCTCAGATGGTTCCTCCGTGCCGCTGGAGGTTTCACCTTCGTTGCCATCGCTGTCCGGTTGCTCGGTACCAGTGCCGTCAGCATCACCGCCGCCGGATTCCGGTTCAGGCACGATCTCGTCCTCGGGACGGACGAAACCACGCTCGACGCGCAAGCTGCCGTCATGCGCGATGCTGACGAAGGCACCGGCCCGGACGATCTCGTCGGGATCGAACGTGACCGGGCGATCCTCGAAGGCCTCGAGCGCCGTCTCGATCTCGCCGAGACGCGCGTCGACGTCGTCGGGCAACTCATCGGCCTCGGCATATTGTTCTTCAAGCTGATCGAATTCAGCCTTCAGCGCACCCCGAACGACTTCTTCCTCCGGCGAGAGCGGGACATCCTCGCCACGGAGTTGGCGTAGGCCGAAGGTGTGCCCGTAGGGGAAATCGGGAGCGGCATCGGTCCACTTCCAACCCTCCGCGACAATGGCCTCAGCTTCCTGCCTGAGCTTGTCCGTCACCATGTCCTCGACGAGCGAAACATCCTGCAGCCAGCCGCCGTCGTCGGACTGGAACAGATCACGCAGCACGGTACCGCCAGCCTCGACATAGGCGTCGATACCGATGAACTGCGCGCGCTTGTCGGATGCCCGAACCGCGCCTTCGGTCAGCATGCGCCGGATGGCGTAGGGCTGCTTGTCGTAGGACTGCTGCAGGCGCTCGAACACCTGCTCCTGGCGCTCGTGGTCACCCGAGACGGTGAACGCCATCAACTGGTCGAGAGACATGCCGTCCTCGGCATAGATGTCGAGCAATTTCGGCGAGATGGAAGCGAGCTTCAGCCGCTGTTTCACGACATTGACCGAGACAAAGAAGGTCGCGGCGATCTCCTCCTCGGACTGGCCCTTCTCCTTCAGCGTCAGGAAGGCACGAAACTGGTCGAGCGGATGCAGCGGCGCCCGCTGGACGTTCTCGGCAAGCGAATCCTCCTCGGCGATGCCGTCCTCGCGCACGATGCAGGGCACGGGCGTGGTCTTCGTCATGCGCTTCTTCTTCACGAGAAGCTCCAGCGCCCGATAGCGCCGCCCGCCGGCCGGGATCTCGAACATGCCGGTCTCGGTTCCGGCCTCGTCGGTAACGGGCCGGACGCTGAGGCCCTGCAGAAGGCCCCGCCGGGCGATATCCTCGGCCAACTCCTCGATCGAGACGCCGGCTTTGACCCGCCGGACGTTCGATTGGGAGAGCACGAGCTTGTTGAAGGGGATGTCGCGCGACGACGACAGGGTGATCTTCTTGGCTGCATTCGCCATGGTGATTTACTCCGCGACGGGCGCCGTGAGCCTCTCTCTCGACTTTCGACCCGTCACGAACAGGGCGCAGCCCTCTCACTCTCACTGTGTCGATTGAGTGGAAGACAAGCCCAGGCAGCGACATTTCAGCGGCGGTCCCGCAGCGCCGCCGCGGCGGCATGGAGCAGCCGCTCGCTTTCGACGATGTTCCCGGCCTGCCGGGCCGCCTCGGCATAGACCGAGAGCGGGAAGGCGGCCTGAAACATGATGTCGCGCTCGATACCCATTCCGAAAGGCAGGCGCACCGAGGTGAGTTCGGCAAGGCTGCAGGAACCCAGTTCCGGGCATCCGAAACCGAGATCGGCAAGTCCGAACAACGTGTCGCCGTCCGCCTCCATCTCGGTGATGAGCCAGGTGCCCGCGCCGACCGGATTGAAGAATTTCACAACGGGCACATGGTCGATATCGCGCTGCTGTCCATTTGTGAGCAGCCGGTCGCGAATGTCTTCGGTTAACAGGATCATGCCACCCTCCTGTCGCGAGAGGTCTCGACCGCGTTCGGCGCGAAGGCCAGAAGCCAGTCGGCTGCCTTGCCCGCCTGGCTGGCGGCGCGGACGATGGCGCGATCGTCCTCGCGCAGCACCTCGAGCCAGGAGGCGATGTAATCGGCGTGCCGGACGGTCGGCGTGATACCGAGCGAGGCGCAGCAGAAGGCGGCGTTGATCTCGGCGATGAGCTCCTCGAAGGCGTATTTCTTCGTGCCGAACGAGCCCGAGAAATCCCGCCCCAGTCGCGAGACATGGCCTGTTGCGTGGCCCATTTCGTGCAGCGCGGTGCGGTGCCAATTGATGGGCTCGAAATAGGCCTGCGGTGGCGGCACTTGCACATAGTCATGCGCGGGTGCGTAGAATGCCCGGTTGCCGCCGATGCGGAAATCGATCCCTGTCGCTTCGATCAGCGCCTCGACGCGCGGTTCGATCAGACCCGCAGGGACCGGCGGGGCTGCGCTCGCCACGTCCTCGGGCAGATTCTCACACTGGTCGGTGTTGAAGACGGTGAAGCGCTTCAGGAACGGGATCGCCTGGGCGTCCTCGCCGGTCTCGCGCGCACGGCGCTTTTCGTCCTCCGGTACGAAGCGATCGGCATAGACGACGGTGGTGCCGCGCTCACCCTTGCGGACATTGCCGCCAAGCGACAGCGCCTGGCGGAAGGTCAGCCAGCTCTGGTCGGAGAAGCCGCGTTCGATCACGGCGCCCCAGAGCAGAAGGACGTTGATGCCCGAATATTGACGATCGGTGGAGGCGTTCTTCGGAAGGCCAAGTGGCGCCTTCGCGGCCGCCGTGCCCCAAGGCTGGACCCAGGG
>LUYR01000023.1 GCA_001603335.1 Rhodospirillales bacterium Alpha_05
CCCATTCGCCGGAAGGCCCGCCGCTCAGCGGCCTGTCGATCTTCCTCCGTGGCGGGGTTCCGGCGCGGGTGTCGGGCTGGCGGCGGCACTTCGGGCGGCGCGGCAGCGACGATCTGTTCCCGATCGAGCTCGCGGTGCGCGACCTCAACCTCGGCGAACGCCACCTGTTCATCGGCCTGATCCGCGATATCTCGGAGCGCATCGCCTACGAGGAAAGCATCGTGCAGATGGCGACGCACGATCTCCTCACCAATCTCGCCAACCGCACCCACTTCCACGACACCCTGGCGCACGTGATGGAGCGGGCGCAGGCGAACGGCCGCCGCGTCGCGCTGATGTTCTTCGACCTCGATCACTTCAAGGCGATCAACGACAGCTTCGGCCACCTCGTCGGCGACCGGGTGCTAACGGTGTTCGCCAAGCGCCTGAACGCCGCGCTGGCGGGCCGAGCGCGGCTGATCGCGCGCCTCTCCGCCGACGAATTCGTCGCGATCATCGACGACGCGGGCGGCACCTCCGAGCTCCTGCCGATCGCCGCCGAGGTCGTTACCGCGACGAAGAAGCCGATCATCGTCGACAACCACGATATCCGCCTGTCGTGCAGCATCGGCATCGCCGAATACCCGGATTCCGGCGCGCACGCCGAAGACCTGATGCGCGGCGCGGAGTTCGCGGTGCGCACCGCGAAGCAAGGCGGGCGCTCGGCGATCCAGCTCTACGACGAAGCCTTGAGCGCCTCCCTGGTGTTCCGCCAGAAGCTTGAAACCGCGCTGGTCGCGGCGGTCGAGGCCGACGAACTCCAAGTCTACTACCAGCCCAAGGTCAATCTCCAGACCGGCGAGGTGATGGGGGCCGAGGCGCTGCTGCGCTGGTTCCACCCCGAGCTCGGGCTGGTTTCGCCCGCCGACTTCATTCCGATCGCCGAGGCCACCGGGCAGATCCGCGACATCGGCGAGTGGGTGCTGCGCCGCGTCTGCCAGGATCAGTCGGAGCGGCTGCGCTCGGGCAAGACTGTGGTGCCGGTGGCGGTCAATCTCTCCGCGGTGCAGTTCCGCGACGCCAATCTCGACCGCACCCTGCGCCGGCTGCTCGACGAGTTCGACCTGCCGCCGTACCTGCTCGAACTCGAACTCACCGAGAGCGCCCTGGTCGAGGACATCGACCAGACCGTCGAAACCTTGGAGCGCCTGAAGAGCCTCGGGCTTACCATCGCGATCGACGACTTCGGCTCGGGCTATTCGTCGTTCGGCTATCTTACCCGATTCCCGATCGACAGCCTCAAGATCGACCGCGCGTTCGTCTGCAATATCCCGTCCAACGCCGACGACATGACCGTCACCGTCGCGATCATCGGCATGGCGAAGGCGCTCGACCTCAAGCTCGTCGCCGAAGGCGTCGAGACCGTCGAGCAGGCGCGCTTCCTGAAAGACCACGGCTGCGACACCGCGCAGGGCTACCTCTACAGCCGCCCGGTGCCGCTCGCCGGTTTCAACCGCATTCTCGACGACGGCGTCGCGCGGATTGTCTGAAAACCTTGTGGTCCGGCGGGTTTTGCCGCATTTTCATCGGTTCCGACGATGATCGAGCGAGACCAATGAGCGGCGAACGGGTTTATCTCTACGACAGCACCCTGCGCGACGGCGCGCAGACCCAGGGCGTGGACTTTACCGCGGCGGACAAAGTGGCGATCGCCACCGAACTCGACCGCCTCGGCATCGACTACGTCGAGGGCGGCTGGCCCGGAGCCAACGCTACCGACGACCAGTTCTTCGCCAATCCCCCCAGGCTCCGCCACGCGCGCCTCTCCGCCTTCGGTATGACGCGGCGCTCGGGGCGCAGCGCCGATAACGATCCGGGGTTCCAGGCGCTGCTCACCACCGCGGCCAAGGTCGTCACCCTGGTCGGCAAGACCTGGGACCATCAGGTCAAGGTCGCGCTCGGCGTCGAGCTGGACGAAAACCTCCGCATGGTCGGCGACAGCATCAAGGTCGCGCTCGATAAGGTCGACGAAGTGATGTTCGACGCCGAGCACTTCTTCGACGGCTACAAGGCCAATCCGGAGTATGCGCTCTCCTGCGTCGAGGCGGCCTATAAGGCGGGCGCGCGCTGGGTGGTGCTGTGCGACACCAACGGCGGCACGCTGCCGCACGAAATCCACGAGATCGTCACCGCGGTGACCGCGCGGGTGCCGGGCGACCACCTCGGCATCCATTGCCACAACGACACCGAAAACGCGGTGGCCAACTCGCTCACCGCGGTGCGCGCCGGCGTGCGCCAGATCCAGGGCACGCTCAACGGCCTTGGCGAACGCTGCGGCAATGCCAACCTCGTCTCGCTGATCCCGACCCTGATGCTGAAGATGGGCATGCAGACCGGCGTGGACGCGGATGGCCTGCGCCACCTCAAGACCGCTTCCCACATGCTCGACGAACGCCTCAACCGCGCGCCCAACCGCCACGCGCCTTACGTCGGCGCGAGCGCCTTCGCCCACAAGGGCGGGCTGCATGCCTCGGCGGTGGCCAAGGACCCGTCCTGCTACGAACACATCGACCCGGAAACCGTCGGCAACATGCGCCGCGTCGTGGTCTCCGACCAGTCCGGCCGCTCCAACATCCTCGCCCGCCTCGCCGAGGCCGGGGTCGTGGTCGACCCGGCGGACGAGCGGGTCAACGCGCTGCTCGCCCAGGTCAAGGAGCAGGAGGCAAACGGCCTCACCTTCGACGGCGCGGACGCGAGCTTCGAGCTGTTCGCGCGGCGCTTCCTCGGCGGCGTGCCCGAGTTCTTCAACGTCCACTCGTTCCGGGTGATCGACGAGCGCCGCTACAACGCACGCGGGGAACTCGCCATCGTCTCCGAGGCGACGGCGCGCGTCCTCGTGGACGGCCGCTACTTCATGGAGGCGGGGGAGGGCCACGGCCCGGTCAACGCCCTCGACGCGGCGCTGCGCAAGGTCCTGGTGCCCGCGTTCCCGGCGCTCGAACGCCTCGCGCTGGTCGACTACAAGGTGCGGATCATGGCCCCGGAACGCGGCACCGCCGCCGTCACCCGGGTGATGATCGAAAGCGCGGACACCGAAACCGGCGCGCGCTGGACCACCGTTGGGATCTCGGAAGACATCATCGACGCGTCGTTCAACGCGCTGCACGACAGTATCGTACATTTCCTGATGAAGGCGTGAGTTCATGGCCGGTACGGATTCCTCTCGGCTCTCCGCCGAGACCCTGGATGCTGACGCCCAGCCCGCGATGATCCTGGTGCGGCCGCAACTGGCCGAGAACGTCGGCATGGTCTCGCGCGCCATGCTCAACTGCGGCCTTGGCCGCCTCCGCGTCGTCGCGCCGGTGGAGTCCGCCACTTCCGAACGCGCCATCGCCGCGTCTTCTGGCTCCGAGCGGGTGCTCCACGCGGCCACGGAATTCGCCACCACGCGCGAGGCGATCGCCGATTGCCAGTGGGTGCTTGCCACCACCGCGCGCCGCCGCGACCAGGTCAAGCCGGTGCTGACGCCCAAGCGCGCCGCGGCCGAAATCCGCGCCCGCATCGCCGCCGGGCAGAAGGTCGGCGTGCTCTTCGGCCCCGAACGCGCCGGTCTCGACAACGACGACGTCTCGCTCGCCGACGCGGTCTGCGAAGTGCCGCTCAATCCGGCCTACTGCTCGCTCAACCTCGCCCAGGCGGTGCTGCTGCTGAGCTATGAGTGGTTCCAGGCAGGCTCGGACGCCCCCGATTATGAACTCGTCACCAACGAGGGGATCCCGGCGTCCAAGGATGTGGTGCTGAACTTCTACACCCACCTCGAACGCGAGCTGGAAATCTGCGGCTTCCTCCGCGTCGAGGACAAGCGCCCGAGCATGGTGCGCAACATCCGCGCCCTGTTCAATCGCGCCGAACTCACCGAGCAGGAGGTCCGCACCCTCCACGGCATGGTCACCGAACTCGCCCACGGCTCGCTGCGCCGCGCCCGCAGGCTCGGCATCAATGTCGAAAAGCTCCGGCCCGAGCCGCAGCCGCTCTACGCCAGCAAGCCGCTGTTCGATTCCGCCTTCTGCGACAAGCTCACCGAGCTGTTCGTCTGGCGCCGCGACGTGCGCCGCTTCGCCACCGACCCGGTGCCGGAGTCCACTGTCCACGAACTCCTCGAAACCGCGTGTCTCGCGCCCTCGGTCGGCAATTCCCAGCCCTGGCGCTTCGTCGTCGTCGAAGATCCGGCGCGCCGTGCCCAGGTCAGGGAGAGCTTCGAGGCCGCCAACGCCAAGGCCCTCGCAGGCTACGACGGCGAGAAGGCGCAGCTCTACGCCGGCCTCAAGCTCGCCGGGCTCGACCGCGCGCCGGTGCAGATCGCCGTCTTCGCCGAAACCGACCCGGCGGAAGGCCACGGCCTCGGCCGCCAGACCATGCCGCTCGCGGTCCACTACTCCGCCGTCGCCGCCGTCCAGACCCTCTGGCTCGCCGCCCGCGCACGCGGCCTCGGCCTCGGCATGATCTCCATCCTCGACCCCGCCGAAGTGGCCAAAACCTGCGACGCGCCGGAAACCTGGGACCTGATCGCCTACCTCTGCCTCGGCGTGCCCGAGGAAGAACACGCCGACCCCGAACTCGTCCGCGCCGGTTGGCAGGAACGGATCGGCGTGGATCGGGTGGTGTTTCGGAAGTAGGGAAGGTCCGGGCTCTGCCCGGGCCCGCAAAGGGCCGTGGGCCCTTTTATCCCGTAAGTTTTGGTTTTTGCGCGTAGCGCGATAAGACGATCACGCGGCGCGATGGTTGATAGCCGCTTCGCGGCGAAAAACTTAAGGGGTCCGGGGTCCGCGACCCCGGCGGGGTTCCCAGGGGCGGAGCCCCTGGGTTTTCCTTGACATCCGCGCTTCCATGGGTATGGTGTGCGCCTCATTTCCGGGAACGCGGACTGGGGGCGCGAAAGCTATGGCCTCAGTCACGCCACCTTCGGGTGGCCTACCGGGACAAAACGCGAAACGCGAAAATAGGACAGAAAATGTCGAAACGTCATGCCTGTAAGTACAAGATTGACCGCCGCTTGGGCGTCAATCTCTGGGGCCGTGCCAAGTCCCCGATCAACAAGCGCGAATATGGCCCGGGCCAGCACGGTCAGCGTCGCCGCAAGCCGACCGACTTCGGCACCCAGCTGATGGCGAAGCAGAAGCTCAAGGGCTACTACGCCAACATCTCCGAGCGTCAGTTCCGCCGCTACTATGCCGAGGCCTCGCGTCGCCAGGGCGACACCGGCGAGAACCTCATCGGCATCCTCGAGAGCCGTCTGGACGCCGCGATCTACCGCATGAAGCTGGTTCCGACCGTCTTCGCCGCGCGTCAGGTCGTCAACCATGGCCACGTCAAGGTCAACGGTCGTAGCGTCAACATCGCCTCCTACATGCTGCAGCCGGGCGACGTCGTGGAAATCCGCGACTCCTCGAAGCAGATGGCGCTGATCCTCGAAGCGCAGGAATCCGGCGAGCGCGACATCCCCGACTACTACGACGTCGACGTCAAGGGCATGAAGGGCACCTTCGTCCGCCTGCCGAAGCTGGCCGACGTTCCGTACCCGGTTCCGATGGAACCGAACCTGGTGGTCGAATTCTACAGCCGTTAATCGGCTCCCTTTCGACACGAAAAAACGCGCGGCTTCGGCCGCGCGTTTTTGTTTGTGCAGCCGGGGCTTGCATTCCGTCTCCGGCAGGATGATGTTTCCTCAACCGGCGCAAGCAATAAGGCGTAAGCAGAAAATGGCGGACGGGTTTGGGGGCGAACATCCGGCTCTCGACGTGGAAGGTGCCGACGTACCTCCCAGTTTGCGCTTGGCGGCGCCGAGCGATCTCGAATCCCTGGTCGATCTCGAAGATCGCGCGTTCCCCGGCGACCGCCTGTCGCGGCGCAGCTTCAAGCGATTTGTCGAACGCAAGCACACCTCGAGCCTGCTCGTCCTCGACGACGGCGGCAAGCTGCGCGGCTATGCGCTGGTGGTGTACCGCGGCGGCTCGGCGTTGGCGCGGCTCTATTCCATCGCCGTCGACCCCGAGGCGAAGGGCAGGGGATTCGGCCTTCAGCTCTTGAGCGCCGCCGAGCGCTTCGCCTTCGCGCGCGGCTGCGCGGTGATGCGGCTCGAATCCCGCCCCGACAACACCGCCGCCATCGGCCTCTACAAGAGCCACGGCTACCGCCAGTTCGGCCTGCACGAGGACTATTACGAGGATCACGCTGCGGCGTTGCGCTTCCACAAGTGGCTGACCGCCGAGCCGCCCGAGACCGTTCACGAAGGCCGGCGCGCGGTGCCCTATTACGCCCAGACCACCGAATTCACCTGCGGCTCGGCGGCGATGATGATGGCGATGGCGGCCTTCGATCCGGGGCTTGCGCTCGACCGCCGCCTCGAGCTGCGCCTCTGGCGCGAGGCGACGACGATCTTCATGACCGCCGGATTGGGCGGTTGCGACCCGATGGGGATGGCGGTCGCGTTGGCGCGTCACGGCTTTTCCGCCGAGGTGTTCATCAATTCCTCCGAGGTGCTGTTCCTCGAATCCGTGCGCGACCCGGAGAAGCGCGCGGTGATGACGGTGGCGCAGGAGGACTTCCGCGACCAGGCCAAGGCGCTCGGGGTCGCGGTCAACGAAAAGGCGCTCTCCCGCGCCGAACTCCGTGACGTGCTCGACCGCGGCGCGGTGGTTCTGGTGCTGTTGAGTCAATACCGGATGCTGCGTTCCCGCGCGCCCCACTGGGTGATCGCCTACGCTCACGCCGACGGTCGGATTTTCATCCACGACCCCTGGCTCGAGCCCGACGACGACGAAACCCCGATGGCCGCGGCAGCGTTACCCATCCCGGAAGACGAATTCGACCGCATGGCCTGCTACGGAAAGTCGCGGCTGCGCGCGGCGGTCGTGATCAAGGGAAAAACTCAAGAATGACCGACTGGATTATCTTGGTCGACTCCGCGCGCGATGTCCTCCAGGCCGACACCCCCCACAAGGTGATGATGGTGCGCGACTACCTCGCGCGCCCGCAGCTGTTCGGCGGCCTCCGCCCGACGGTGATCAACCTCTCGCGCAACACCGCCTACCAGAGCGCCGGGTACTACGCCTCGCTGCTCGCCGGGGCGCGCGGCCATCGCGTCATGCCGACGGTGCAGACGATGCTGGAGCTGTCGCGCAAGGAGCTCTACCGCGACGCGCTGCCCGACCTCGAGGACAAGCTCAACCGCTGCCTCAAGGGCCGCGACGACGCGCCCGAGGAGCCGTTCAAGGTGTTCGTCGCCTTCGGCCGCACCGAGTTCCCCGGCCTCGAAGGTTTTGCCCTGCTGCTGTTCGACTGGTTCCGCTGTCCGTTGCTCGAAGTGACCGTCGACCCCGGCCCATGGCGCGCGATCGAGAAGATCCGGCCGTTGTCGATCCATCGCCTGACGCCGGAGCAGAAGGCCTTCGCGATGGCCGCGATGGAGCGCCAGACGCGGCGCGGCTGGCAGGCGGCGAAGAGCAAGACGCCGTCGCGCTACGGCCTCGCGGTGCTGCACAACCCGCGCGAGGCGCTGCCGCCGTCGAAGAAAAGCTCGCTCGAACGCTTCGCCCAGGTGGCGCGGCGGCACGGCGTCGAAGTCGACCCGATCGAGAAGGGCGATCTCGCGCGGCTCGCGGAATACGACGCCCTGTTCATCCGCGAGACCACCTCGATCGACAACCACACCTACCGCTTCGCGCGCCGCGCCGAGCAGGAAGGGATGCCGGTGATCGACGACACGGTGTCGATGATCCGCTGCACCAACAAGGTCTATCTCAAGGAACTGCTGGAATCCCACAACATCTCGATCCCGAAGAGCCTGGTGTTGAACGGCCCGCAGGCCCTCGACCTCGCCGAGCACGATCTCGGCTATCCGATGGTGGTGAAGATCCCCGACGGATCGTTCTCGCGCGGCGTGCACAAGGTCGACGACCGCGCCGCGCTCGAAACCCTGGCGGCGAAGATGTTCGTCGAGACCGACCTGCTGCTGGCGCAGGAGTTCATGCCGACGGAATACGACTGGCGCGTCGGCGTGCTGGGCGGCGAGCCGCTGTTCGCCTGCCAATACCTGATGGCGCACAACCACTGGCAGATCATCAAGCACGGCTCCGACGGTCGCGCGGTGGAGGGGCGGGTGCGCTCGGTGGCGGTGGAGGACGCGCCGCCCGAGGTGATCCAAGCGGCGGTGAAGGCGGCGCGGCTGATCGGCGCGGGGCTCTATGGCGTCGACTTGAAGCAGAACGCGCGCGGCGTGCACGTCATCGAGATCAACGACAACCCCAACCTCGACAGCCACGTGGAAGGCGCGACGATCCGCGACGAGCTCTGGTCGCGGCTGGTGCAGTGGTTCGTGACGCGGCTGGACGAGCGCTAGGCGCCCATTTCGCTCTTGAGGCGGTCAATGTACTCGAGGCGTTCCTGGAGCGCCGCCATGATCGCGTCGGAGGGGATGAAGAGTTCCTTGGTGCCGTCCCACTCGGTGATCGGGGTGGCGAGCTTGTCGCGCTGGCGGTCGAGGGAGTTGCCGGGCGCGTGGTGGATCAGCACGGTTTCCATGTCGATTTCGCGGCCCGGCACCAGGGCGCGCAGGATGATCCGGTAGAAGCTGTCTTCCGTGCCCATGGTGCGGAAGTCCGGGTGCTCGGGGAAGCCCTTGACGATCTCGTGCCAGATCCGCCGGATGCAGAGGTTCATCACCGTGCTGCGGTCGAGCGACGGCCCCCACGACGGGTGCATCGGCACGTCGAGCTGGCGGCGCGTCCAGACGTAGCCGATCTCGCGGTCGTCGAGCAGGGCGCGGACGCAGACGTCGAGATGCTGCGGCAGGAATTCGTCGTCGGCGTCGAGGAAGCAGATCAAGGGCGCGTTGGCGTGGCGCACGCCCGCGTTGCGTGCCGGTCCCGCGCCCTTGTTGCCGCCGGTCTGGGTGGTCTTGAAGGTGATCGCGGGAAGCGGGTCGAGGAGGGCGGCGAGGCAGTCGAGCACCGCGCGGGTGTCGTCGGTCGAGCCATCGTCCACCACCACTACTTCGGTGTGGAGGTCCATGTCTGCCGCGCGGTTGGCGTGGTCGGTCGCGATGATCGCGCTCTCGACCGCGCGCACCAATGTGTCGGCGTTGTTGAACGTCGGAATCACCACGGCGACGCGGGCGGACGGCATTCTCTCTTCCCCCCTCAGGGATTGCTCCGGTCAGCCTAGCGCCGAAAAGTTAAAGCGCGGTGAGGATCGGTGTGGCAAAATTGCGGGCGTTCCGTCTTTGGTGCGCAGGCATGCGAAGGATTTTTCGATGATTCGGCCTTCCGAATGTCCGGTGACCGGGCGTGACGCGTTCGACATGATCTTGACCGCGCTCGGCGAGATCGTTTCCCATCCCGGTTGGCTGCTGCGTACCGCGCTGGTGCCGTTCATCGGCATCTGGGGGGTCGCGTCGCTGGCGTACGGCCTCGACCAGCAGGACATGCCGATCGAAGGGGTGTGGGTGATCACCCTGCGCTGGACCCTCGAAATCGCGGTGTGCCTGCCCTGCGTGCTCGCATGGTGCCGCATCGGCTTTCGCGGTGCCGCGACCTCCGTGCCGCCGCACTACCTCGAAACCACCGGCTTGCGCGCCGCGCTCGACCTGCTGCTGATGATCATGGCGGCGGTGCTGCTGCTTGCGGTTGGGCTCGACCTGCTCTCCGCCCAGCTCTCCGGCGACCGGGTCGAGGGCTTTCCCGCGCGCGGGTTGGTGTTGTTCGCGGCCGGTCTGGTGGTGATTCCGGGGATCATGTTCGGCGCGATGCGGCTGTTGATCGCGGTGGCGGCGGCGGCGATCGGCTGGCGGATCGACTATCGCGAGGCGCTGGTGCTCACCGCCAATCGCGGCGGCTGGCTCGCCGGATTGGGGCTCACCGTGCTCTGCCTGTTCCCGCTCGCGGCGGAGAGCGTCGACGGCATGCGCGACCTCGTCGGCGGACCGCTCGGCGGCGTCGTCGGGGTCTGGCGGGGATTGGGGTTCGGCATGGTGCTGCTGCTCGCCGCCGCCTCGGGGCATGCGCTCGGGCAGGCGCTGGCACGGCTCTACGACGGCATGCCGCAGGATCCGCCGCAGGAGCCTCCGGTGGAGGCTTAGGCGAGGGGCTGGGCGGCGATCCCGGCGGCGTCGAGGAGCGCCTTCAGCGCGCCCGACTTGGCGAGGTCGCGGATTTCGCTGCCGCCGCCGGCGAAGCGGCCGTGGATGTAGAGGTGCGGGGTTTCGGGCGCGTCGGGCGCGGTCTTGATCGCGTCGCGGATTTCCGGGTCGTCGTTGAGGTTGACCGACTTGTAGGCCACGCCCATCAGGTCGAGCGCCTGGGTCACCGCCGCGCCGCGATTGGTAAGCGGAAACATCGGCGTGCCCTCCATGTAGAGGACCACCGCATGGGTCTCGATATCCTTGCGGATGCGCGTGAAAATCGGATTTTCATCCATCCCGGCGTCTCTCCCCAGAGCTTCAGGCCCCACCCAGGCCGATCCGCTGCAACCATGACCGCGGCGCCGAATAGATCGCCAGTCCCAACCAGATACAGGAAAATGCCCAGGCGTGGGTCGCGGTAAACGGCTCGTCGTAGAGTTGCGTCGCCAGCAGGAACTGGCCGCTCGGAGCAATATACTGCATCAGGCCGATGGTGGATAGCCGCACCCGCCGCACCGCGATGCCGAACAGCACCAGCGGGATCGCGGTGACCGGGCCGCCGAGGATCAGCAGCGCGTCGCGCATCGCGCCGTCGTGGCCGAAGTGGCCGACGCCCTGGTGTTCGAGCCAGAGCAGGTAGGCGAGGGCGAGCGGGCCGATCAGCATGCTTTCGATCGCCATGCCGGTGATGCCGGTGACCGGGATGGTCTTGCGGAGCAGGCCGTAGGTGGCGAAGGTGAAGGCGAGGCCGAGGGAGACGATCGGAATCTCGCCCAAACGCACAATCAGGAAGCCGACGCCGAGCGCGGCGAGGCCGACCGCGATCCAGTGCTGCCGCAGCATCGTCTCGCGCAGGAAGATGAAGCCGAACAGCACGCTGATCAGCGGATTGATGAAATAGCCGAGGCTCGCCTGGAGGATGTGGCCGCTCGATACCGCGAAGATGTAGATCAGCCAGTTGATCGTGATCAACGTCGCGGTGGCGATCAGGGTGAGGATGACGCGGCGGTTGGTCACCGCCTTGATCACCGCGTTCCACTCGCGCAGCACGACGATGAAGATCGCCATCATCACCACGCTCCAGACCACGCGGTTGGCGAGGACTTCGGGCGGCGGCAGGTCGGCGAGTTGCTTGAGGTAGAGCGGCAGCAGCCCCCAGGTGCCGAAGGTGAGGAGGCCCGCGATCACGCCGACGCGAGCGGCGGCAGGGTCGTTGGCGAGGGGCGGAGAGGGCGGGGCGGACACGGTTTCGACTTTCCAAACGCAGCGCAGGGCGATTCCGGCGCGACCGAGCCGATCAAACTAAGCGGTGGCGCAAATCCCGAGTGTGATCTGCGCCACCGTAATGGTGGATTCGCGGGCGCGCGTGGCGTTTAAGCCATGAACGCGGGGAACCAGCCTTCGTGCGCGGCCTTGAGCTCGGCCACCGCGACCGCTTCGCCGTTGACGACGAGGTCGCTGCCGGTGGTCGAGCCGATGCGGCGCGCCGGGACTCCCATCTTCTCGGCGTTGGCGAGGACTTCCGCCGCCTTGCCTTCGGCGACCGCAAGCACGTAGCGCGCCTGGTCTTCGCCGAACAGCTTGGCGTGGAGATCGGGGCCGGAGACGGTGAGGTTCGCGCCGATGCCCGAGGCCATCGCCATTTCCGCCACCGCGACGAGCAGGCCGCCTTCCGAAAGGTCGTGGCAGGACTCCACCAGACCTTCGCGGATCAGGCCGCGGACGAAGTCGCCGTTGCGGCGCTCGACCTTGAGGTCGACCGGCGGCGGCGCGCCTTCGTCGCGGCCGCAGACCACGTCGAGGTAGAGCGAACGGCCGAGCCACGAGCCTTCCGCGCCGATCGCGATCAGCGCCTGTCCGGTGCCGGTGAAGGCGATGCCGACCGAGGCCTCGACGTGCGGCATCAGGCCGACGCCGCCGATCGTGGGCGTCGGCAGGATGCCCTGGCCGTTGGTCTCGTTGTAGAGCGACACGTTGCCCGAGACGACCGGAAAGTCGAGCGCGATGCAGGCTTCGCCCATGCCCTGGCAGGCTTCGACGAACTGGCCCATGATTTCCGGGCGCTGCGGGTTGCCGAAGTTCATGTTGTCGGTGATCGCGAGCGGCGTCGCGCCGACGGCGGTGAGGTTGCGCCACGCCTCGGCGACCGCCTGACGACCGCCCTCGACCGCGTCCGCGCCGACGTAGCGCGGGTTGCAGTCCGACGTCGCGGCGAGGCCCTTGGCGGTGCCGTGGATGCGGATCACCGCAGCGTCGCCGCCGGGGCGCTGCACCGTGTCGCCCATCACCATGTGGTCGTACTGTTCCCACACCCAGCGGCGCGACGAACCGTCCGGCCCGCCGACCAGCGCCTTGAGCGCCTCGGCCCACGGCTTCTCGGCCACGTCGGACGCGGCGATCACCGGATGCTTGACGCCCGGGGTCCACGGCCGGTCGTATTCCGGCGCGGCTTCGGCGAGCGGGTCGATCGGCAGGTCGGCGACGACCGCGCCATCCTTCTTCAGCACCATGCGGCCGGTGTCGGTGAGCGTGCCGATCACCGCGAAGTCGAGCTCCCACTTGTCGAACACCGCCTTGGCGATGTCTTCCTTGCCCGGCTCGATCACCATCAGCATGCGCTCCTGGCTCTCGGAGAGCATGATCTCGTAGGCGGTCATCGCGGTTTCGCGCACCGGAACCATGTCGAGGTCGAGCTCGACGCCGAGGCCGCCCTTCGACGCCATTTCGAACGACGACGAGGTGAGGCCCGCCGCGCCCATGTCCTGGATCGCGACGATCACGTCGGTGGCCATCAGTTCGAGGCAGGCTTCGATCAGGAGCTTTTCGGTGAAGGGGTCGCCGACCTGCACGGTCGGGCGCTTCTCCTCCGAATCCTCGGAGAACTCGGCGGACGCCATGGTCGCGCCGTGGATGCCGTCGCGACCGGTCTTGGAGCCGACGTAGACCACTTGGTTGCCGACGCCCGAGGCCTTCGAATAGAAGATCTTGTCGGTGTCGGCGATGCCGATGGTCATCGCGTTGACGAGGTTGTTGCCGTTGTAGCAGGGGTGGAACTGCACTTCGCCGCCGACGGTGGGCACGCCGACGCAGTTGCCGTAGCCACCGACGCCCGCCACCACGCCCGCGACCAGATGCCGGGTCTTCGGGTGGTCGGCGGAGCCGAAGCGCAGCGCGTTGAGGTTCGCCACCGGGCGCGCGCCCATGGTGAACACGTCGCGGAGGATGCCGCCCACGCCGGTCGCCGCGCCCTGGTAGGGCTCGATGAACGACGGGTGGTTATGGCTTTCCATCTTGAAGATCGCCGCCTGACCGTCGCCGATGTCGATCACGCCGGCGTTCTCGCCCGGCCCGCAGATCACCCAGGGGGCGCGGGTCGGCAGGGTCTTCAGCCATTTCTTCGAGGATTTGTACGAGCAGTGCTCGCTCCACATCACCGAGAAGATGCCGAGCTCGGTGAGGTTGGGCACCCGGCCGAGGATCGCGAGGACGCGGTCGTACTCGGAGGGGGAGAGGCCATGCTCGGCGACGATTTGCGGCGTGATGGCGACGGTCTGGTTCATCGCGGGGTCCTTGAGCGATAGATTAGGCGAAGGCGTTCAGCAGCGCCGTGAACATCGGGGCGCCATCGGTGCCGCCCAGCAGCGGGTCGGCGAGGCGCTCGGGGTGGGGCATCATGCCGAGCACGTTGCGGCGCGCGTTGAGGATGCCCGCGATGTTGCGCTGCGAGCCGTTGGGGTTGGCGGCCTCGGTGGTCGCGCCCGCGGCGTCGCAATAGCGGAAGGCGACGCGATCCTGGCTTTCGAGTTCGTCCAGCACCGCCGGTTCGGCAAAGTAGTTGCCGTCGTGGTGCGCCACCGGGATCCGGATCACCTGGCCCTTGGTATAGGCGGAGGTGAACTCGGAGGCGGTGGTCTCGACGCGCAGCAGAACGTCGCGGCAGATGAACTTGAGGTCGCGGTTGCGCATCAGCACGCCCGGCAGCATCCCGGCTTCGGTCAGCACCTGGAAGCCGTTGCAGATGCCCATCACCCGCACGCCCTTGTCGGCGGCGGCCTTGACCGAGGCCATGATCGGCGAGTGGGCGGCCATCGCGCCGGAGCGGAGGTAGTCGCCGTAGGAGAACCCGCCCGGCACCACGATCACGTCGACGTCGGGCAGGGCGGCGTCGCCGTGCCAGACCATTTGGGGTTTCCGCCCGGTGATCAGCTCGAGCGCCGTGGCGGCGTCGCGATCACAGTTGGAGCCGGGGAAGACGATGACGGCGGCTTTCACGGTTCAAAGGTCCTTGTCGCAGTGGCTAATGCCGAAAAGGGTTCAGCCTTCGAGGTCGATGGCGAAGTTCTCGATGACGGTGTTGGCGAGGAGCTTGCGGCACATGTCCTCGACCAGGGGCTTCGCCTTGACCGGATCGGTTTCGGCGATGTCGAGTTCGATGTACTTTCCCTGGCGAACCCCGAGGACGCCGTCGAAGCCGAGCGCGGTGAGGGCGTGGCTGACCGCCTTGCCCTGGGGGTCGAGGACGCCGGACTTCAGGGTAACGTGGACTTTGGCTTTCATTGCTGCTCAGGCTCCTTAAAGCAAGGCGTTACTGGACCGTTTCCGGCCCTTGCAGATCGTAGGGCGCGCTCTCCGGGATGATGCCGAGACGGCGCGCGACTTCCTGATAGGCGCGCTCGGGCGTGCCGATGTCGAGGCGGAAGCGGTCCTTGTCCAGGCGCTCGCCGGTGGCGATGTCCCAGAGGCGGCAGTTGTCCGGAGAAATCTCGTCGGCGACGATGATCTGGATGTCGCCGTTGTCGTGGTAGAGGCGGCCGAACTCGAGCTTGAAGTCGACCAGGCGGATGCCGATGCCGAGGAACAGGCCGGAGAGGAAGTCGTTGATCCGCAACGCCATCGCCATCATCTCGTCGACGTCCTGGACGGTCGCCCAGCCGAACGCGGTGATGTGCTCCTCGGAGACCAGCGGGTCTTCGAGCTCATCCTTCTTGTAGAAGTACTCGACCACCGAGCGCGGCAGCGCGGTGCCGTCGCTCATGCCGAAGCGCTGCGCCAGCGAGCCCGCGGCGGAATTGCGGATCACCATCTTGAGCGGGATGATCTCGACCTCGCGCACCAGCTGCTCGCGCATGTTGAGGCGGCGGATGAAGTGGGTGGGAACGCCGATCTCTTCCAGGCGCAGCATCAAGAACTCGGAAATCCGGTTGTTGAGCACGCCCTTGCCGGTGATCGTGCCGCGCTTCTTGTTATGAAAGGCGGTGGCGTCGTCCTTGAAGTATTGCACGAGGGTGCCGGGCTCCGGGCCCTCGAACAGGATCTTCGCCTTGCCTTCGTAGAGTTTTTTCGGTCGTGCCATGCTGTGTTTTTGCTCTCGCCGCGCGGGCCGGCCGGAAGCGCCGGAAACCGGCGCGCCGCCGCTCGCGGCAACGGAAATGAAGGACGCGCGCGCCGGGACGATTCCCGGGCGCTTACGATTGGCTTTCGTATAACAGCGTTGGGGGGCGAGAACAACGATTCTCCGGGATCGCGTTATGCCCCAAGGGGCAAACTCGTGCGGGCGGACGGCGGCAAGGGCGCGGCGGTGCGCCGGATTCGTCGCGGAAATGCGAATGCGGCGCATTCGAAGTTTTTTCGGGGTGGGGTCTTGTGCAACGGGTGGGCGGTCATACATCCTAAGTAATAAGACTGAAAAAACGATCATCCCCCTCGTACCCTGGAGGTTCTATGGACAATCCCCTTTCCCTTGTCGAACGTGGCCGCGAAGCCCGCTTTGCGATGCAGCAGGAACTCGTCTATCGGGTGTATGCCCGGCGCAACTATCTCTTCGCCGCGTGGGCGGCGGACATGATGGGCTATCGCGACACCGTCGCCGAAACCTACGTCAACGCCGTGCTCGACCACGTCTTCGGCGATACCGACGCGCTTCGCCTGCTTGCCCGGGTCGGCGACGATCTCGCCCATGCGGGCGTGCGCCAGTCGGAAGGCCGCCTGCTCGACAAGCTCTACGAGTTCGAGGGCCGGTCCTGCGCCGACGTGATGGAGCAGATCACCGGCAAGTCCAACGTCATTCCGTTGCGCCGCGCCGCCGCCGCCCAGCCGGTGGTCGAGGTGAACGTCCAGGCTTCGCTCGACACCATCGATCTCGCGGTTCGGCAGGCCAAAGAGCAACTTCTCGAGCCGCCGCAGGTGCAGTTCCGCGACATGTTCCTGTCGGTCATCCATCCGCTTTCGCGCGACGCCGCCGAGTAGGCAGTCCTCGCGCGTTTCCCGGTCCACGCCAAGCCCCGCATGTCGTTGCGGGGTTTCGCGTTTCTAGCCCTGGTCCGGCTTGCCTGAGAGGCGAGACTCGGGCATCCTTCCCGTCATGGGCGTGCTCTCCGCGGGCGCGCGCCAAGGGGGAAAGCAATGGATTGGCTCAGGCGCGCGGTCTGCGCGATGGCGATGCTGGCCGGACTCCCGGCCTGCACCACGCCGATGGAATATCCCAAGGTTGAACAGCGCCCGCCGCTCGTCGTCGGCCACGACACCGCCGACTTCATGTTCGCGGGCGGCACCTCGAAGATTCCGCTCGGCACCGAGGTCGGCACACTCCCCAATATCGGCAGCGACGTGCGCGAACTCGGCTGCGGCCGCGTCGGCGAAGGCGCGGTCGAGTGGGGACACCGGATGCAGCAGAGCTGGACCAGCAACCTCGGCGAGGTGTTCTACGACACGATGAAGTCGGCCGGATACAACATCGTCGGCGACCCGCAGCGGATCTTCGAGCGGGGGCAGGACCGCAACGCCCGCTACAGCATCGGCGCGCGTCTGGTCGACCTCAAAGGTAACTTCTGCCAGGAAATCAATACCTGGCGGCAGGTCGCGAGCCGTCGGATGAAGGGCGAGTTCTACGCCAAGGTCGAATGGGAGGTTTACGACGTTTCGGCGCGGCGGATCGCCAAGACCTTCGTGACCGAAGGCTTCGGTCGCCAGACCTCGCCCGCCTACGAAGCGGCGGAGCAGGCATTGGCGTATGCGTTCGGCTCCGCCGCCGCCAACCTTGCCGCCGATCCCGAATTTCTCGCGTTCCTGAGCGCGGATTCGCCCAGCGCGACCGAGGCGAAGGCGAGCAAGGCGAAGGATAGCGATGCCGAATTCGCGCTGTTCGGCCCCAAGCCCTCGACCAAGGCGATGCACGACGCGATCGACGTGGTGCTCGATGGCGTGGTCACGGTGCGCCAGAGCACCGGCCACGGCAGCGGCTTCTTCATCTCGCGCGACGGCTACGGCATCACCAATGCGCACGTCGTCGGCGAGGCGGAGACGGTGATGCTGCGCCTGCGGTCGGGGATCGAGATCGAGGCCAAGGTGCTGCGCCGCGACAAGGCCCGCGACGTAGCCCTGTTCAAGGCGCCGATCCAAGTGCTGCGGCCGCTGGCGGTGACGCCGGAGGCGAAGGTGGCGCGCCTCGACGAGGTCTACGCGATCGGCACGCCGCTCGACCTCACTCTGGACTCCACCGTGACCAAGGGCGTGGTCAGCGCGCTGCGCAAGGTCGAGGAACGGGGGCGCTGGCTCGGCTACATCCAGGCCGACGTGGCGGTCGCGCCCGGCAACAGCGGCGGGCCGCTGGTCGATCGCAAGGCAAACGTCATCGGTCTCACGGTTTCCGGCTTCGTCATCAACGGTACGCCCGTGGGGATGAACAGCTTCATTCCGATCGGAGAGGGTCTTAAGGCGCTCCACGTCACGGTGACGCCGGAAGGCCGCTGAAGACCAAAAAAAAGCGGGGCAGAAGCCCCGCTTTTTCGGTGCCGCGTCGCGTCTTCAGGCGAAGACGCGGGCGAAGATCGTGTCGACGTGCTTGGTGTGGTAGCCCATGTCGAAGATCGCATCGAGGGTGGCGGCGTCGATCCGCGAGGCGACGTCGGCGTCGGCTTTCAGGAAGTCGAGGAACGCGCCTTCCCCGGCCCACACCCGCATCGCGTTGCGCTGCACGATGCGGTAGCTGTCCTCGCGGGAGACCCCGGCTTGGGTCAGGGCGAGCAGCACCCGCTGCGAGAAGATCAGGCCGCCCAACTGGTTGAGGTTCTTTTCCACCGCGTCGGGGTAGACCACCAGCTTGTCGATCACGCCGGTGAGGCGGGCGAGGGCGAAGTCGAGGGTGATCGTCGCATCCGGGCCGATCATCCGCTCGACCGAGGAGTGGGAGATGTCGCGCTCGTGCCACAGCGCGACGTTTTCCATCGCGGGCAGGGCGTAGCTGCGCACCATGCGCGCGAGGCCGCAGAGGTTCTCGGTCAGCACCGGGTTGCGCTTGTGCGGCATCGCCGACGAGCCCTTCTGCCCCGGCGAGAAGTATTCCTCGACCTCGCGGACTTCGGTGCGCTGGAGGTGGCGGATCTCGGTCGCGGCGCGCTCCACCGAGCTCGCGATTACGCCGAGGGTGGCGAAGAACTGCGCATGGCGGTCGCGCGGGATCACCTGGGTGGAGAGCGGCTCGACCGAGAGGCCGAGCTTTTCCGCGACGTGCGCCTCGACCGACGGGTCGATGTTGGCGAAGGTGCCGACCGCGCCCGAGATCGCGCAGGTGGCGACGTCGGCGCGCACCGCGAGCAGGCGGTTCTTGGCGCGGGCGAACTCGGCGTAGAAGCCCGCGAACTTCAGGCCCATGGTCACCGGCTCGGCGTGGATGCCGTGGCTGCGGCCCATGCAGACGATGTCCTTGGTTTCATATGCGCGGCGCTTGCAGGCGGCGAGCAGGGCGTCGAGGTCGGCCAAGAGAATGTCGGCGGCCTGGGTGAGCTGCACCGCGAGGCAGGTATCGAGCACGTCCGACGAAGTCATGCCCTGGTGGACGAAGCGCGAGTTGTCGCCGATGTGCTCGGAGAGTTCAGTAAGGAAGGCGATGACGTCGTGCTTGACCTCGGCCTCGACCGCGTCGATGCGCGCGATGCGTTCGGCGTTGTAGGGGAGGTTGCCCTTCTCCCACACCGCCTTGGCGGCGTCCTTCGGGATCACCCCGAGCGCGGCCTGGGCGTCGCAGGCATGGGCCTCGATGAGGTACCAGATGTGGAATCGGTTTTCTGCCTGCCAGATCGCGGTCATGGCGGGGCGGGAATAGCGCGGGATCACGGGCGTTGCTCCTTCATCTGGTCACTCGTGCCGCGAAAATCCGGCCTAGCGGCGCCCGAGTCAAGCACGGCGGCAGCGCCGGGGTGATTCAATTTGGAAGCGGACGGGCACAAGGCTATGATCGCGCACATGAACCAGCCGCGCGACTCGTATCTCGAAGAAATCGTCCTGCTCGCCGATCCGGTGCTGTTGCCGGTGCTCGGTCAGGCGCTGATGATCGCCCATCCGCTCGCGTCGCCGCGCGCGCTGATGCGGGCGCAGCCGTATCTGCGGGTGACGCCGGTAGCCACCCGCGAAGCCCTGGAGGCGCGCGCGGCGCAACCGCTCGACGGTGCGCGGCTGCTGATCTGCGGCTCGGACGTGATTGTCTCGAAGGCGCTGCTGGCGAAGTTCTCCGGCCCCTCCTACAACATCCATCCCGGCCCGCCGGAGCGCCCCGGGCGCTTCCCCTCGGTGTTCGCGCTCTACGACGGCGCACCCGAGTTCGGCACCACGGTGCACGAGGTGACGCCCGAGGTCGATGCCGGGCCGATCGTCGCGGTGACCCGCTTCGCCATTCCCGAAGGTGCGGATCGCGCCACGCTCGACGCGATGAGCTTCGAATCCGTGCTGCGCCTGCTCGCCGACCTTTGCCCGATGCTGGTGCAGATCGGA
>LUYR01000024.1 GCA_001603335.1 Rhodospirillales bacterium Alpha_05
CCGATCTGTCGTCGAACGCCTCGACGACGGTTTTCCCCCACACGCTCCAGTCCATTCCCGCCCCCTGCGCAGATGCGGGCAGGATAGATCAGTCGATGTGTGCGGTCGAGGAACCGAGAGTATGAGGCCGGGTCAAATCGCGAGGATGCCGCGCGCGGCGAAGATCGCGCGGGTTTCGGCAATGATCTCGGGGGAGGGCGTGGGCACGCCGTCCAGCGCATAGGGGAGGCCGAGTTCCTTCCACTTGAACGCTCCCAGGTGGTGCAGCGGCAGGATCTCCACCCGCTCGACCCAAGGGCCGATTTCGTCCTTGAGGAAGTCGGCGAGGGCGGCGACGTCCTTCGGGTCGTCGGTGTGGCCTGGCACCAGCACGTAGCGGATCCACATCGGCTTGCCCAGGCGCGCGAGGCGGCGGGCGCAGTCGAGGCTGGGCAAGACGTCGCGGCCGGTGAGCGCCTTGTGCTTCGCCGGGTCGATCTGCTTGATGTCGAGCATCACCAGATCCACCGGGTCGAACCAGTCGTCGTCCACCGCGGCGTGGAGAAACCCCTGGGTGTCGAGCGCGGTGTGGAGGCGGAAGCGCACCTTGAGTTCGCGGAACAGCGCGCCGACGAATCCCGCCTGGATCATCGGTTCGCCGCCGCTGACGGTGACGCCGCCCGCGCGCTTGAGAAAGCGGGCGTAGGGCGCGATCTCGGCGACCGCCTCGTCGAGGGTGATCGCCCGACCGCCGCCGATCTTCCAGGTGTCGGGGTTGTGGCAGTAGAGGCAGCGGAACATGCAGCCGTTGAGGAAGTAGACGAACCGCATTCCCGGTCCGTCTACCGCCGCGCCGGTTTCCACCGAGTGCAGGAACCCGTGCTCGTGCTCCCGCGCGTGTGGAACGCGGGAGCAGAGCGGATCGGGTGCGCAGAGGTGGTTCACCGCGATTACATCCGCCCGTGGAAGGTGCGGCTGATCACGTCGAGCTGCTGCTCGCGGCTCAACTTGATGAAGTTCACCGCGTAGCCCGAGACCCGGATGGTGAGCTGCGGGTAGTTCTCCGGGTGCTCCATCGCGTCGAGCAGGGTTTCGCGGTTGAGCACGTTGACGTTGACGTGGAAGCCGCCCGCCGCCGCGAAGGCGTCGAGGCAGGAGGCAAGGTTGCGCTCCTGGTCGGCGAGGGTGCGGCCCAAGGCGTCCGGGGTCGCGGTCGCGGTCCACGAGATGCCGTCGAGCGAGCACTCATAGGGGATCTTCGCCACCGAGGCGCCGGCGGCGACGAAGCCCTTCACGTCGCGGCCGTTCATCGGGTTGGCCCCCGGCGCGAACGGCGTGCCGCCACGGCGTCCGTCCGGGGTGTTGCCGGTCTTCTTGCCGTAGACGACGTTCGAGGTGATCGTCAGGATCGACTGGGTCGGCAGCGAGTCGCGGTAGAAGTGGGGCTGCGCCTTGATCTTCTCCATGAAGGTCTGGGCGACCCAGATCGCGAGCTTGTCGGCGCGGTCGTCGTTGTTGCCGTAGGCCGGGTAGTCGCCCTCGATCTTGAAGTCGGTGGCGAGGCCGGCGCCGTTGCGGATCACCGAGACCTTGGCGTGCTTGATCGCCGAGAGCGAGTCTGCCGCAACCGAGAGTCCGGCGATGCCGCAGGCCATGGTGCGGAGGATGTCGCGGTCGTGCAGCGCCATCTCGATGCGCTCGTAGGCGTACTTGTCGTGCATGTAGTGGATGCAGTTGAGCGCCTTGACGTAGGTTTTCGCCAACCACGCCATCGTCGCTTCGTACTTCGCCACGACCTCGTCGAAGTCGAGCACGTCGGCGGTGATCGGGGTCAGGCCCTCGGCGACGGTCTCGCCCGAGATTTCGTCGATGCCGCCGTTGATCGCGTAGAGCAGCGCCTTGCCGAGGTTGGCGCGCGCGCCGAAGAACTGCATCTGCTTGCCGATCCGCATCGCGGAGACGCAGCAGGCGATGCCGTAGTCGTCGCCCCAGTGCGGACGCATCAGGTCGTCGTTCTCGTACTGCACCGCGCTCGATTCGATCGACACCTTGGCGGCGTAGGTCTTGAACGCCTCGGGGAGCTTGGTGCTCCACAGGATGGTGAGGTTCGGTTCGGGCGCCGGGCCGAGGTTCTTCAAGGTGTTGAGGAAGCGGAAGCTCGACTTGGTGACGAGCGGGCGGCCATCCTCGCCGACGCCGCCGATGCACTCGGTAACCCAGGTCGGGTCGCCGGAGAACAGCGCGTCGTATTCCGGGGTGCGGAGGAAGCGGACGATGCGGAGCTTGATCACGAAGTCGTCGATCATCTCCTGCGCCTGCGGCTCGGTGATCAGGCCCGAGGCGAGGTCGCGGGCGATGAAGATGTCGAGGAAGGTCGAGACCCGGCCGAGCGACATCGCCGCGCCGTTCTGTTCCTTCACCGCCGCGAGGTAGGCGAGGTAGGTCCACTGGATCGCTTCCCGCGCAGTCTTCGCCGGACGGCTGACGTCGCAGTGATACGAGGCGGCCATTTGCTGGAGTTCGGAGAGGGCGCGGATCTGTTCGTTCAGCTCCTCGCGCAGGCGGATCGTCGCTTCGGTGAACGGCGCGTCGTCGATCTCGTGCAGTTCGCGCTGCTTGTCGGCGCGGAGGAACGCCACGCCGTAGAGCGCGACGCGGCGATAGTCGCCGATGATCCGGCCGCGGCCATAGGCATCCGGCAGGCCGGTGACGATCCCCGCCTTGCGCGCCGCCAGGATGTCGGGCGAATAGGCGTCGAACACGCCCTTGTTGTGGTCCTTGCGGTACTTGGTCCAGATTTCCTCGACCGCCGGGTCGAGGGTGTAGCCGAAGGCGTGCAGGCCGTTCTCGACCATGCGCAGGCCGCCGTTCGGCATGATCGCGCGCTTGAGCGGCGCGTCGGTCTGGAGGCCGACGATGATTTCGTTGTTGCGGTCGATGTAGCCCGGTTCGTGGGCGGTGATCGACGCGGGGCGGTCGGTGGAGGCGTCGAGGATGCCCTTGGCGCGCTCGATCTTGAGGAGTTCGGAAAGCTTCGACCAGATGCCGAGGGTGCGGGCGGTCGGACCGGCGAGGAAGGCGTCATCCCCGAGGTAGGGGGTGTAGTTCGCCTGGATGAAGCCGCGCACGTCGACGCGCTGCATCCATTCGCCCGGCACGAAATCCTGCCAGGGCTCCAAAGCGACGGTGTCGGAAATTCTCGCGTCCATTCCTTGACTCCATACCGAACGCACGAAATCGTGCGGGCCGGACCGATCCTCGGTTCGGCGGGTGTGCCTCAGGCGTCTCGTTCCACGGAGAGTGCGCGGTGACGCGTCCGAATGCCGGAGGCGTCGCGCACGTCCATCGCTGGCCTCTCGCGAGGCGCTTGGCGCTGGGGCGGATCGGTGCCGGATTTGTCCGGTTCTCCCGATCGGCCGGGCGCAATCTACGCGCCGCGGCAAGCCGAGTTCAACGGGTTTTGCACGGGTTTAGGCGAGGTAATTTCCGGGAAGCAGCGCAGGATTCAGCGCAATTTTTGGAATTTTTCCAGCTCGCCCCGGACGCAAAATTCCCACCCATTTGGCCGAAATGCCAACCCCGACACCAAAGCCATATACCCTAATCCCTATGGGTATGCGGAACCGCCGGAGGGCGCACCCGCGCCCGAGTCGGGTAGGGTGGGGACTGCGCCGGTCGGAGTCCGCCCGCGCAGCCCGGGCGGGTGGGGCCAGCTGCAAATCGTCTGGCGTTGCCGCCGGACGATGATATCGGTTTGGATTATGCGTTCGGCGGGGTCGGTGTCCTGTGCACCGCCGATATAGGCATTCGGCGCCAGGCTGCGGATCACGTCCACCCCCATGCCGTGACCTCACCATTCGCAACGGTGTTCGCCATCTCCGCCTCTCAAGCTGTTATTGTTATCTAATATACTGTAATCATTGAGGTTAGACCGTCACGGGGCGGCACTGCGAAGGAGGGGGAGATGGGCGCGATTCAGGATTGCTACCCAGAGGATCTGGCGCACTGCTACGGCTGCGGCGCACATAACCCGCACGGCCACAAGATCAAGAGCTATTGGGATGGGGAGGGGACGGTGGCGCGGTTCACGCCCCAGCCCTACCACACCGCGATCCCCGGCTTCGTCTACGGCGGGCTGATCGCCTCGCTGATCGACTGCCACGCCACCGGCACCG
>LUYR01000025.1 GCA_001603335.1 Rhodospirillales bacterium Alpha_05
GACCGACTGGGGCACCTCGGTGAGGGGCGTGTCGGTTTTCGAGCCGGTGGCGGTGGTTTTCGCAACGTAGCCGATGACCGGATCGGTGGCGGTCTCCGCCGTCGCCTGCCCGCTCACCACCAGGGGTGCGAGCGAAACCGCACTCTGCGCCGAGGCCTCCGCCAGCGGCACCACCAGCGCGATCGCCGCGCCCGCCAGAATTCTCCCGTGTGTCGTCATGTCATCCATTCCGTTGATCCGGGCGCGCGCCAGGCCCCCCATGGGATCGCGCGGCGGAAAGGTCCAGGGGAGCGGATTGCGTAGCATGGTGTGGCGGGGCGGGTATTGAACCGGGTTCGGACGAATTGCACGATCTTTGGCGCGCGGCGGATTTTCAGGCGCGGCGCTCGCGCAGCCACGCGGCGGGAGTGGTGCCGACCACCTGGCGGAACACCCGGGTGAGATGCGCCTGGTCGGAAAACCCGAGATCCACCGCCGCTTCGGCGAGGGAGGTTTCGCGGGCGTCGAGCAGCGCCTTCGCCTTGTCCACCCGCGCCCGCATCTGCCATTTGTGCGGCGGCAGTCCGGTGGCGGCCTTGAACGCCGAGCACACGTAGGTCTCGGACAGGCCGGTGAGGTCGGCGAGTTCGGCCAAGCGGATGTTGCGGGTGCAGTTGTCGGAGAGGAAGTCGGTGATCCGCCGCACCACGCAGGGCGGCAACGCGCCGCGCTTGCGCCCGGCCTTGGGGCAGGTGCGGAACAGCGCCGCGACGAGGCCGGAAACCAGGGCGTCGCCGTAGAGGTCGGGCGATGGGTCGGGCTGCTCGCATTCCGCCGCGATCAGGCGCGCGAGTCCGGCGACGCGCGGGTCGGCGAAGGCGAGGCGCGGCGTCTCCACCGCGTCGCGGTCGAGGCAGCAGGAGAAGCGTTTTTGCAGCGCCGGGATATCGAGGTGGATGTCGAGGTGCTTCAAGCCCCGCGCGTTTTCGACCCGGGCCCACGACCGCACGCCCGCCGGGACATACGACATCGTGCCGCGCAGTTGGGCGAGCGGGCAGCCGTGACACGCGGGCGACAGCGCGAGATCCATGCTGGCGTCGTCGCCGCTGTGGTCGAGCACCATCACCAGGCGCGGCGCCTGGGACAGGTATTCGCCCTCCGCCTCGGGGGCGCAGGTGACGTCCCAGACGTCGGCGATCGCGCCGCTCCAGGCGCGCCAGCGCAGGTCGCGCGCGTCGGAGATTCCGTCGATCCGGTTCTGCATCCGGGGATGGAAGGTCATCGCGTGGTCGGTCCGGCCGTTTTTCCCACCGCCGGAGGTCGTACCCGGCATGTCCGGGTTATACGGCCCGCAGAAGATGCGAACAAGTCGCATTCGCACCAACGGGGCCTTGACGCAAAACATTAGTGTCGGCGCATTTACGCCGAGGCAGGGGCAAGCTTCTTCGCGGGCCAGGCTTTGAGGGCGGTTTGGCCGACCTGTCGCAATTCGGCGCAGGTCGCGCCGTTCGAGGCCTGGATCGCCATCCCCTGCACGATCGTGGTGAGGTAGCGCATCAGGCCATGGAGGTCGGCGTCGGCGGGGAACTGGCCCTCGTCGCGGAGTTCGGTGAGGCGGCCGAGCATCGCGGTTTCGTAGTTGGTCTTGACCTTGTCGAGCTCCTCGCGCACCACGCCGGTGTGGTCGGAACAGGTCGCCATGCCCTTGACCGCGAGACAGCCGACCGGATGGTTCGGGTCGGTCATCATCGTCGCCGCGCCCATCAGCATCCGCTCGGCGAGGCCATAGGCATCCGGCGCAGCCAGCGCCTCGCTCAAATACTTAACCTTTTCCGATACATAGCGGTCGAGCGCCTTGCGGAACAGCTCTTCCTTGTTGCCGAACGCGCCGTAGAGGCTCGGGCGGTTGATGCCCATGGCTTCGGTCAGATCGGTGAGGCTCGCACCCTCGAAGCCCTTGCGCCAAAACACTTCCAG
>LUYR01000026.1 GCA_001603335.1 Rhodospirillales bacterium Alpha_05
GATCCCGACGCCGCAGCCGCCCGCGGCCAAGCCGCAGGGCAACGCGACCCCGGCTCCGGCCCAGGCCAAGCCGGCCCCGGTCGCGCCGCCGCCGCCGCCGAAGAAGCCGGAAAAGCCGGAGAGCCAGCCGCTGATGCCGCGTGGCCCTTACGACGCCAAACCCTGATTTTGCGGTTGGGGGAGCGCCTGTCTCCCCCCATATTTCGTGCGGATGCACTCGGCGCGTTCAAGCCGACGGGATGATCGGGCGACATGAAAAACGTTGCGCTCGCGGCGCTGGTCGCCGCCTTCATTCATGGTCTGATCTGGTTTGCGACGAACGAATCGTTCTCGCCGCCGGACCTTGAAGATTCCATCGATTCGGTCTCGTTCAACAACGCGACGCCGGAGCAGCGCGCCCACCCGTTCACGCCCGAGGAGCGCGCCGCCACCGAGCGCGATCTCTCCACCGTGGCGATGGTGTCGCGCGGCATCCGCCTCTACGCCGCGACCAACCGCTTCGCCGAAATCCCCGAACTCGCGCGCAAATACGGCCTCAAGGTCACCGTCGGCGCCTGGCTCGACAAGGATCTCGACTACAACGCCAAGGAAATCGAGGCGGCGATCCAGGCGACCAACCGCAACCCGAACGTTCGCGGCGTGATCGTCGGCAACGAGACCCTGCTGCGCGCCGACCTCACCTACGACCAGCTGGTGAACTACCTGCGCCAGGTGCGCAAGCGCGTCGGCGTGCCGGTGTCCACCGGCGAAATCTGGTATTCCTGGATCGAGCACCCGAAGCTCGCCAACGAGGTCGACTTCATCGCCGCGCACGTGCTGCCGTATTGGGAAGCGGTGCCGCCCGAGGATGCGGTGAAGTTCGCGGTTCAGCGCTACCAGGACCTCAAGAACGCCTTCCCCGGCAAGCGCATCGTGATCGCCGAGTTCGGCTGGCCGAGCCGCGGCTACAACCGCCACTCCGCCGACCCCGATCCGATCGGCCAGGCGCGTATCCTGCGCGAGTTCCTCGCCGAGGCGAAGAAGCGCGGCATGGAATACAACATCGTCGAGGCGTTCGACCAGCCGTGGAAAGTCAACGAAGGTTCGGTCGGTCCGTACTGGGGCATCTTCGACGCCAACCGCAATCTCAAGTTCTCGATGGTCGGAAGCATCGAGCGCACCAACCTGCCGCGGCTCGCAGCGGTGGCGCTCAGCTTGGGCGCGCTGGTGACGATCTTCGCCCTGCGCCGCCGCAAGCCGACCTTCGCCCACGCGCTGGCATTCTCGGCGGCGGCCAACGCGCTCTCCGCGGCGATGGCGCTGGCGGCGATGTACCCGATCGAGAACTACCTCAACTTCGGCTCGGCGCTCGCCTGGGCGATCGGCTTCCTGCTGATGATCCCGCTCACCGCGATGACCCTGGTGAAGGTGCACGAGGTCGCCGAAATCACCCTCGGCCGCAAGCCGAAGCGCCTCTGGACGCCGCCCGAGGGCGGGCCTGAGCCCGACCATTACCCGATGGTGTCGATCCACATCCCGGCCTACAAGGAACAGCCGGACATGTTGATCCAGACGCTCAACAGCGCCGCCGCGCTGCAGTACCCGAACTTCGAGGTGCTGGTGATCGTCAACAACACCCCGGAAGAACACCTCTGGAAGCCGATCGAGGAGCACTGCGCCAAGCTCGGCCCGCGCTTCAAGTTCATCAACCTCGTCAAGGTCTCGGGCTTCAAGGCCGGCGCGCTCAACATGGCGATGCCGCAGATGTCGCCCGACGCCGAGGTGATCGCGCTGATTGATGCCGACTACGTGCTGCATCCGTGCTGGCTGAAGGACCTGGTCCCCGCGTTCGCCGATCCGACGGTGGCGCTGGTGCAGGCGCCGCAGGATCACCGCGACGGCCACGATTCCCTGTTCAAGGAAGTGATGAACAGCGAATACGCCGGGTTCTTCGACATCGGCATGGTGCAGCGCAACGAAGACGACGCGATCATCACCCACGGCACGATGTTGCTGATCCGCCGCGCGGCGTTCGACGAGATCGGCGGCTGGGCGACCGACACCATCACCGAGGATACCGAGCTCGGCCTGCGCCTGATGGCGCGCGGCTACCACGCCCACTACACCAACCGCCGCTACGGCTGGGGCATGCTGCCCGACACCTACAAGGCGTTCAAGACCCAGCGCCACCGTTGGGCCTACGGCGCGGTGCAGATCATCCGCAAGCACTGGAAGCTGATGCTGCCGGGCCGCTCGCAGCTCACCGGGGCGCAGCGCTTCCAGTTCGTCACCGGCTGGGCGTATTGGCTGTCGGATGCGTTCGGCGTCGCCGCGGCGATCCTCAACCTGGTGTGGGTGCCGGTGATCCTGTTCGTCGGCGTGCTGATCCCGATGCTCCCGTTCACCGTGCCGATCCTGGCGATGTTCTTCGTCAACCTCGTGCACTGCGTGGTGCTCTACGTCGCGCGGGTGAAGGTCAAGCCGATGCAGATCGTCGGCGCGGCGGTGGCGGCGATGAGCCTGCAATACACCGTCGCGAGCGCGATGGCGGCGGGCTTCCTCACCGACAGCCTGCCGTTCCTCCGCACCGACAAGGGCGGCGCGGCGAAGCGCGCGGCGAACGAAAACCCGGCGAAGCGCGAGATCATCCTCGGCACCCTGCTGATGCTGGGCGCGGCGGTCCTGGTGGGGACCAACTTCACCGGCATCACCGAGCTCAACATCTTCGCCGCGACCCTTGCGGTGCAGTCGCTGCCGTTCCTCTCCGCCTGGGCGCTGGCGAGCCTCGAGCGTCGCGCCA
>LUYR01000027.1 GCA_001603335.1 Rhodospirillales bacterium Alpha_05
GTCGAGCGCGGCGTGCAGCTGCCGCGCTGGTGCTGGTGGTGGCAGCCGCCGGCCAGCAAGGCCATCGCGCACGGCACGGCAGTCGCGGCCGACGATGGCACCTTCAAGATCGAGTTTACCGCCGCGCCGGATCGCTCGGTGCCGGCGAAGAACGAGCCGGTGTTCAACTATTCGATCCACGCCGACGTGACCGACACGACCGGCGAAACGCGTTCGCAGGACACGACAGTGAGCGTGGGCTACACGGCGTTGCGGGCGACGTTCAGCCTGCCCGAGTGGAACACGACCGAGAAGCCGGTGGAAATCGCCGTCGGCACGGGAACGCTCGACGGCCAGCCGCTGCCGGCCGAGGGAAGCTTCAAAGTTTACGCCCTGCAACAACCGCTCGCCGTCGAGCGCGCGCCGCTTGAACGCGAGCAGCGCTGGTGGTGGAGCGGTGAGGGCGAGCCGGAGCCCGATGCGACGAAGCCCGAATCGTGGGCGCTGGGCGCAGTCGTCGCCGAGCAGCCGTTCACCACGCCGGCGGAAGGACGTGTGGTGATCCCGGTGACGCTCAAGGCCGGCCTGTACCGCGTGGTCGTCGAGACGAAGGACAGCTTCGGCAAGCCGGTGACGGCGCGCGAGACCTTCGAGGTGATCGACCCCGCCGCCACGCGCTACGGAGTGAAGGTGCCCGAGCTCTTCGCCGCACCGAAGTGGTACGTGGAGCCCGACGAGAAGTTCACCGCGTTCTGGGGCACGGGTTACCCTGTTGGACGGCTCTTCGTGGAGATCGAGTGCAACGGCAAGTTGCTCCAGCACTACTGGACCAAGGGCGAGCGCACGCAGGAGGCGATCGCGTTCACGCCGACCGAGGCGATGCGCGGCGGGTTCACGGTCCGCACGCTCTTCGTGCGCGAGAACCGCGGGTACTTCAACGAGCGCATCGTGCAGGTGCCGTGGACGAACAAGCAGCTCACGGTGAAGTGGGAGAGCTTCCGCTCGAAACTGCTGCCCGGGCAGAAGGAGACGTGGACGGCGGTCGTCACCGGGCCCGACGCCCAGCGCGCGAGCGCCGAGATGGTCGCTGCGCTCTACGACGCCTCGCTTGACCAATACGCGCCGCACGGTTGGCCGATGCAGTTTGGGGTCTTCCGTTCGGAGTACGGCATGGGCCGGCGGGAGTTTCAGAACGCCCGCGAGGATTTTCGCCACGTGCAGGGCTGGTGGCAGCAGGAGCACCGCAACACGTCGTGGAGCTACCGCGCCTTCCCGTCGGAGATCGTGGCGGATGCCTGGGGCTATGAGTACCGCTCGCGGATGATGAAGAGTGCGATGATGCCGATGCCGGCCGCCCCGGCTGGTGGTGGAGATGAAGAGGTCATTGCTCTCTCTCCGTTTGTCGTCGCGAGTGAAAGCGACGCGGGCTACGCGGCGACAGATACGTTGGCTGGCTCCAGAATCCGGACGGATTTGAAGGATGTGGCAGCAGGCGTCTCGGTGACTACGAAGCAGGATCTTGATGGTCCTGAGCTCAAGCCCGACCTCACCAAAGTCGCCGCGCGCAAGAACCTCAACGAAACCGCCTTCTTCTTCCCGCATCTGACGGCGGACAAGGATGGCGTGGTGCGGATGACGTTCACGATGCCGGAGGCGCTCACCGAGTGGAAGTTCCTCGGCTTCGCGCACGACGCGCAACTGCGCGCCGGCGGGCTGATCGACACCGTCGTCACCGCAAAGGACCTGATGGTGCAGCCGAATCCGCCGCGCTTTGTCCGCGAGGGCGACGCAATCGAGTTCACGGTGAAGATCAGCAACCAGAGCGACCGGCCGCAGCAGGGCACGGTGAAGCTCACCTTCGCCGATGCCGCCACGCTCGCGCCGGCCGACGCCGCGCTGGGCAACACCGCGACCGAGCAGTCCTTCGACGTGCCGGCGAAGCAGTCGCGCAGCTATTCGTGGCGGATCGCCGTGCCCGACGGCCTCGGCTTCCTCACCTACAAGGCCGTGGCCGCGACCCAGCAGGCCAGCGACGGCGAGGAAGGTTTTCTACCGGTCCTCAGTCGCCGGATCCTCGTGACGGAGTCGCTGCCGCTGCCGATCCGCGGAAAGCAGACGAAGTCGTTCACGTTCCCGAAGCTGCTCGACTCCGGCAAGTCCGACACGCTCCGCCACCAGTCGCTCACGGTGCAGATGACCTCGCAGCCGGCGTGGTACGCGGTGATGGCGTTGCCGTACCTGATGGAGTTTCCGTACGAGTGCAGCGAGCAGGTGTTCAACCGGCTCTACGCCAACGCGCTCGCGCGCCACATCGCCAACTCCGATCCGAAGATCCGCCGCGTGTTCGAGCAGTGGAAGAACACGCCGGCCCTCGACAGCCCGCTGACCAAGAATCAGGACCTCAAGTCGGTCCTGCTCGAGGAGACGCCGTGGGTGCGCGAGGCGAAGAGCGAGAGCGAGGCGCGCCGCAACGTCGGCGTGCTCTTCGACGCCAACCGGCTCGACGACGAGACGGCGCGCACGCTCAAGAAACTCACCGACCAGCAGCTCGGCGACGGGCTCTGGCCGTGGTTCCCCGGCGGCCGAGAAAACGAGTACATCTCGCTCTACATCGTGACCGGTTTTGGCCGGCTGCGGCACCTCGGCGTCGAGATCGACGTGTCGGCCGCGGTGAAGGCGCTCGGCGCGCTCGATGCGTGGATGGAGCGCCGCTACCGCGAGATCCAGCGGCTGCCGCATCCCGAGCTGTACGTGCCGGACCACGAGGAGGTGATTTACCTCTACGGACGCAGCTTCTTCCTGAAGGACCAACCGCTCGCCGACGAGCACCGCGCGGCGGTGGATTTCTTCCTCGGGCAGTTGCGGAAACTCTGGCTGAAGACCGATTGCCGGATGTGCCAGGCGCAGGGCGCGCTCGCGTTGCAACGCTTCGGCGACACGGCCACGCCGCGCGCCATCCTCGCGTCGCTCAAGGAGCGCAGCGTGAGTAACGAGGAGCTGGGGATGTTCTGGCGCGACACCGAGCTGAGCTGGTGGTGGTACCGCGCGCCCATCGAGACGCAGGCGACGAT
>LUYR01000028.1 GCA_001603335.1 Rhodospirillales bacterium Alpha_05
CGGCGACGCGGCCCTGAGCCGGCGCATCAAGCAGGACGGCCCGACGTGGACCGTCATCGAGAAGGTGGGCAACAAACGCTTTTCGCGCGGCATCTGGGCGCCGACGGCGCGCATCGAGGCGCTGCGGGCGGAGCGTGAAATCGAGCGCCAGGATCCGGCGTACCAGAAGAAACTCGCCGCCGGGCGCGCGCGTCGAGCCGAGGAGCAGGCTGAGTACGTGGAGGATTTTCTCGCGGAGGTGCGGCGCTTTCTGGCGTTTCATCCCCGCTACGAGCCGGAGGAGCGCGTGATGGCAGAGGCAATCGCCGCGCATGCGACGCCCGTCGGCAGCGGCACGGTGGCACGCACGGAGCGCATCCCGATCGAAGAGCGTGCGGAGGCGGCGACCATCGCCTGGATGCGCCACCAGACGACCGGTTACGATCACATGACGATTGCGCGCGTGAAGGGCGAGCGGCGCGAGGTGCGCCGCGAGCTGGCGCGGCTGGAGCGCTACCGCTCGGGCATGGACATCGATCCGGTCCACTGCCCGTTGCAACGCGCCCTCAAGTCTCGCGCCGCGGAGTGATCGCAGGCGCGGATGCGCGGGCTAGAAACGCTGCCGGCCGCCGGCGGGGCGGCGGTGCCAGGCGTGAGACGCGGCCGGGCGCGCGGGCGGGAGGCCTGCGGCCTTGCGCTGTGCCTCGGCGGCTTCGGCCATGCGGAGCTTTTCCTTTTTATTGGGGCGTTTGCCCTTGATGCCGCCGGTGCCGGCGGGTTTCGCCGGGGCGTCGAGCTCCACGGGTTCGAAGCCGACGATTTGCTCGCGCGGCACGTTTACGTGGCAGCGTTTCTCGATCAGGCGGAAATGGGCGTCGGTGCTGGCGCTGACGAAGCTGACGGCGATGCCGCTCTCGCCGGCGCGGCCGGTGCGGCCGATGCGGTGCGTGTAGTCGGTGGGCGAGCGCGGGAGGTCGTAGTTCACGACCACTGGGAGCAGGGCGATGTCGATGCCGCGCGAGGCGACGTCGGTGGCGATGAGGATCTGGATCTTGCCCTCCTTGAAATCGGCGAGGCGCTGCGTGCGCGTGCTCTGCCCCATCTCGCCGTGAAACGCTTCGGCGAGGATGCCGGCCTTGCGCAGTTTCTCGGCGACGTGCTCGGTGGCGTAGGTGGTGGCGACGAAAACGAGCGCGCGCGTCCATTTCTCCTCCTGGATGAGATGGCGGAGGAGCTGGGTGCGGCGGATCTGGTCGACCTCGATGGCGCGTTGCACGATGGCGGCGGGCGCGGCGGCGGCGGGCACGAGCTCGATGCGCACGGGGTCGTGGAGAAGGGCTTCGGCGAGGGCGTTGACCTCCGTGGGGAAGGTCGCGGAAAAGAGCAGGTTTTGCCGCTTCTCTGGCAGGAGCGCGAGGACGCGGGCGAGTTCGTCGGCAAAGCCGAGCGCGAAGAGCCGGTCGGCCTCGTCGAGCACGAGAGACGCGACCTGGTCGAGCGAGACGGCCTTGCGCTCGACCAGGTCGAGCAGTCGTCCGGGCGTGGCGATGAGGATGTCGGAGCCGCCGCGCAGGGCGAGCATCTGGGCGTTGATGGAGACGCCGCCGTACACGACGCTCACGCGAAGCTGCTCGGGGAGGAAGTCGCCGTAGGCGCGGAAGGAGTCGCCGATCTGCGCGGCGAGTTCGCGGGTGGGCACGAGCACGAGGGTGCGCACGCGGTG